>CADDZO010000007.1 GCA_902812395.1 bacterium
CCGCAACGGTGATCTCACCGGGCACGAGCTCACCCGCCTGATGCGCCCGCCAGCGCTGCCAGAGCAGGAAGGCCCGGGCGCCCCAGAGGCCGACGCTGAGGAAGATCAGGTCAACGGCCAGGATAGCCACCGGCCCGTGCGCGGTGACATGGCCAGAGAACCCGGCCGAGCCCCCGGCCAGGTACTCGCCGCCGAAGCGCACCACCAGGGTGGCGACGTAGATGAGCACGAAGAGCAGCCCGCCCTGCATCCAGAGCAGCCCGGTGGCCGGGTCGGTCCAGAAGCGCATGGTCCGGACCAGGACCACCCCGAGGGCGGCGCCGACCGAAAGCAGGATCACGGCCAGCACGATCGCCAGCGGCTGGCGAAACACGGTCGCCGCCGAACCGATGGCGTAGACGGCAATGGCCATGATCAGGACCAAGAAGACGAGGTAGCGCCTCGGCTTGACCGGTTGGGGCCGGATGCGCCGGGCCATGACCAGGAGCACGATCCCGGCCGTCACCACCAGGGAGACCAACGCCTGGCTTGTCCGGGCCGGCTGGGCCGCTATCGTCACCGCCAGGGTCAGCACTGGGCTCATCGCTCCCTCCACTCCAGGCCGACGACGCTGCCGTCACGCAGCCGGCGATAGCCGCCCGACCAGATCCGGATGAACGGGATCGCGGCCGTAGTCAGCACCTCCACGGTCAAGATCGGATTCTCCCAGGTCACGCCCAGCGACCTGAGCGCGGCGTTGACGGCAGCCACCTCCTCCACTACCTGGCCCAGGGGGGCAGTACTGTACAGACCCGCCACCGGCGCCGCCCACTCCGCCAGGACTCGGCCCCGGCTCACCACCGCCGCCCCGCCCCGGAGATCCGCCACCCGCCGAGCCGCCACGGCCATGTCCGAGGGCGTATCCCCGGCGATCACCAGTCCCGGTGATTCCCAGGCCGAGCTCAGGGCGACCGCGCCGCCCCGCAGCCCGAAGCCCTTCCAGAGCCCGCGGAAGCCGCGCCCCGAGCCGAGCCGCTCCAGCACCGTGCACACCAGCGCATCGGAACCGTCGGACGACGTCTCCCGCGTGACCAGCGGCGCCACCTGCTCGATCGCCCGCCAAACCCCGGGGCCGGGATGGGTCAGCAGTTCTGGCGCGATCCCGTCCAGGTGGACGGTGTCCAGCATCCAATCCGGATAGGTGGCGGCCGGGGCCGGAGCCGGCCGCCGGCCACCGACCAGGACCAGACGAGGCCGGAAGCCTCCGCCGCGGGGGATGACCACCAGGTCGGCCAGCATCCCTGGACCCAGGCCACCCAGCCACCGTCCCAGCCCGAAGTGCTCAGCGACGTTGTGGCTAGCGGAGCGAATGGCGGCGGGCAGCGGCATGCCCAGCTCCACCGCCTGCTCCACCACCCGGTTGAGCGAATCCGCCGTGGCCATGGCCTCGGGCTCCAGGCCGTCGGTCACGAACTCGAGCCGGCTCCAATCGAGGCCCTGAGCCTGCCACACCGGGGCGATGGCTGCGAGGTCCTGGCGAGTCGCGCCATGGCGGGCCATGGTCCGGAGCCCCAGCCGGAGACGGAGACGGACCTCCTCGGCGGCGATGCCCTCGTGGTCCGAGCTGATCCCAAAGGCAGCCAGGGCGTTGAGCGACGCCGGCCGGGCCCCGGCCCCGTGGCCCTCGGCCGGCAGCCCTCGGGCTAGCGCGGCAGCGATCAGGTCCAGGGTGCGGCGGTGGCCGCGCAAGAGGTCCGCCCAGTAGGCCTCGCCCAACCCCGCCACCCGCGGGTGGTCGAGGAGCGAGGCCCAGTCGTAGGCATCCAGTTGGCGGTCGCGCTCGGGGTCGCAGACGATCAGCCCGGAGATGGTGAAGAAGAGCCGCCCCGGCATGGTCCTGGCGACCTCGAGCAGGGCACGGGTGCCCGCAGCCCCGGTCACCACCGCTAGCTCCATCGACTCCACGATGGTGGTGGTCACTCCCGCTCGGAGCTGCGCGTCGGCCAGGTCCGCGAGCGAGATCCGGGTGAGATGGGTGTGCCCCTCGACCAAGCCAGGACTTGCCAGGTCGCCGTCCAGGTCCACCCGCTCGGTGTCCGGCCCGCAGCGGGCGAGAACCTCCTGGTCGGGACCCACGAACGCCACCCGGTCCTCGACCACCGCCAGCCCCCACCCCTCCAGGATCTCGGCGGTGAAGACGTCGACCAGCGCGCCTCCGCTGACCACCACGTCAGCGGGCTCAAGGCCTTGGGCCACCCTGGCTACTCGGGCCGCCGTCTCCGGCCGCGGCCGCAGGTCGATTGACATCCAAATTCGGACCTTACACTCTTCGGACGTGGACTTCGCCTTCTCGGAAGAACAGGAGATGCTGCGGAGCTCGGCTCGCGACTTCCTGGGCCGCGAGTGCCCGTCCTCGTACGTGCGCCGGATGATGGAGGCGGCGGACGCCTGGGACCCCACCCTGTGGACGCGTCTGGCCGAGATGGGCTGGACCGGGCTTGGTATCCCCGAGGCGTACGGAGGGGCCGGCACCTTTCTCGACCTGGTGGTGGTCCTGGAAGAGGCCGGGCGCGCGCTGCTGCCAGGACCCTTCTTCAGCACCATGGCCCTCGGGGTGCCGGCGCTGCTGGAGGCGGGCACCGAGGAGCAGAAGCAGGAGGTGCTCCCCCGCGTTGCCCAGGGCCAGGTCCGGGTGACGGCGGCGGTGACCGAGCCCTCAGGCCGCTGGGACGCAGACGGGATCACGCTGGCCGCCCAGCCCACGGGAGAGGGCTGGCGGCTCGAGGGGGTGAAGCTCTTCGTGCCCGATGCGGCCGTAGCCGACTACCTGGTGGTCGCCGCCCGGACCGGGGGCGATGGCGAGGATGGGGTGACCCTGTTCCTGGTCCGGGGGCAGCCGAGGGGCATCACCATCACGCTGCTGCAGACGATGGACCAGACCCGACCCTGGTACGAGGTGCGCTTCCAGGGCGTGGAGCTGGGATCGGAGGCGGTGATGGGCTCGGCCGGCGTGGGCTGGACGCCGCTCCGCCGAACCCTGGAGTGGGGCACCGCGGCGCTCTGCGCCGAGATGGTGGGCGGGTCCCAGTGGGTCCTCGACACCTCGGTGGAGTACGCCAAGACCCGCCACCAGTTCGGCAAGCCCATCGGGGTCTACCAGGCGGTCTCGCACAAGCTGGCAGACATGCTGCTCGAGACTGAGAGCGCCCGGTCTGCCACCTACTACGCTGCCTGGACGGTGGATGCGGACGCTCCCGACCGCTCGCTGGCGGTGTCGATGGCCAAGGCGTATACGTCCGACACCTATCGGCGCACGGCCGGCAACGGGATCCAGGTGCACGGCGGGATCGGTTTCACCTGGGAGCACGACATGCACCTGTACTTCAAGCGCGCCAAGGCGTCGGAGGTGACGTTCGGCGACGCCACCTACCATCGGGAGCTGGTGGCCCAAGCCCTCGACCTCTGAACCAGTGCCAGGCACGTGGACGCCGGACGGTTGGGGCTCCGGCACCCAGGGCAGCGGCGAGCGCCGGTGACCGAGCTCGAGCTTCGAATCGGAGTCGAGCAGGCGCTGGCGGAGTGCTACCGGCGCGGCCTGGTCCTGCGCTGGCGGGGACCGTTGCCCGGCCACCCGGGCGGGCAGCGATGGCGGTTGGGGCTGCCAGGGCGATCGTACAGCCTCGAACTGAACCGCTCCGAGAGCCGGACCTGGGTTGCGCTGGACGGCCGTGCCCCCGAGCCGGTGCAGCAGGTGGCCCGCGAGCTGGCCAGGTTGTGACTGACCGGCTCGTCCTCTGGGACGTCGACGGCACCCTCATCCCGGCCCTCGGCCTGCGCGACCTCCTCTACCGGGAAGCCTTCAGGACCACCGCCGGCCGGGAGCCGACCCGAGTCCTGGGCTCCTTCGCCGGGGTCGAGCTGGCAGACGCGGCCGCCATGCTGGAGACCAACGGGCTCCGGCCGACGACCCGGCGTCTCGAGCGGTTCCGGAAGCACCTCGAGGCGGCCATGGACCGGCACCTCGAGCGACTGGCCCGGGCCGGCCCAGCGCCCGGGGTAGACCGGCTGCTGGCGGCGCTGGCGGAGGGGGGCGCGGTCCAGACCCTGGTCACCGGCAACGTCCGTCGGGTGGCCGAAGTCAAGGTGGCCACCGTGGGCCTGAAGCGCCACCTCGACCTCGAGGTCGGCGCCTACGGCTGGGAGGCCACCGAGCGCTGGCGGCTGGTCGTGCTGGCCCGAGAACGGGCCAGCCGCAAACATGGACGCGCCTATTCGTCCGCCAACACGGTCGTGATCGGGGACACACCGCTGGACGTGGAGGCAGCCCGGCGGGGCGGGGCAGCCGCGATCGCGGTCGCCACCGGCCCGGTCGGGCTGGCCGAGCTGGAGGCATCGGGGGCACCGGTGGTCCTCCCCCACCTGGATGATGTTGCGGGGGTGCTGGCGGCGGTCGATCGCCTCACCGGCGGCGGGCCATGAGCCAGACCGAGGTGGCCGAGCTAGCCGCCCGCCTGGTCACGATTGATTCCGTAAACCCGGACCTGGTCCCGGGCGGGCAAGGCGAAGCGGAGATTGCTGCCTTCGTGGCCGGTTGGGCTCGGCAACGAGGCCTGGAGGTCGAGGTGGTGGAGCCGGTCCCGGGGCGCCCGAGCGTGATCGCTAGAGCCAGAGGGTCCGGCGGCGGCCGGTCCCTGGTCCTCTGTGCACATCTGGACACGGTGGGAGTCGCGGGTATGGCAGAGCCGTTCGTCGCCCGCATCGTTGGCGACCGCCTCTACGGGCGCGGCGCCCTGGACATGAAGGGCGCCCTGGCCGCCTGCATGCTGGCCGCCGTGACCGCCGCCAGGCAACGGCTTCGCGGCGACGTGGTCCTGGCCGCGGTGGCCGATGAGGAGGTTGCCAGCCTGGGCGCCCACGCCCTGGTCGAACGCCTCCGCGCCGACGGGGCGGTGGTGGCCGAGCCCTGCGGTGGCGAGGTCTGCATCGCCCACAAGGGCTTCGTCTGGCTTCGCGTCGAGGTCCTCGGCCGCGCTGCCCACGGCTCCCAACCAGAGGCGGGCGTCGACGCCATCGCCCGAACCGGGCCAATCCTGAGCGGGATCGCTGCCCTGGACCGACGGCTGCGGACCGGCCCCCATTACCCCCTGCTCGGCACCGGCTCGGTGCACGCCTCGCTGATCGAGGGAGGTCAGGAGATGTCGAGCTATCCGCAACGATGCCGGGTGGGGCTGGAACGGCGAACCGTACCGGGCGAGGACGCGGCCCTCGCCCGGGTCGAGCTGGAGGAGATCATCGCCGCCGCTCGCAGCCAGATTCCCGATCTCGACGCCCGGGTCGAGGTCACCCTGGCCCGGGAACCCTTCCAGGTGGATCCAGCCTTACCGGTCGTCCAGGCAACGGTGGACGCATTCTCGGCGGTGGAGGGCCGGCGACCACAGCTGGTGGGCGCGGGTGGATGGATGGATTCGGCCGTATTTTTGGAGGCTGGGATCCCGGCAGTCGTGGTTGGCCCCCTCGGTGACGGGGCCCACGCCACCGTGGAATGGGTGGACATGGCCAGCCTCGAGCGCCTGGTCCGGGTGCTGGTGGCGACGGCTCGAGGCTTCTGCGCCTGATGCGCATCTTCCTCAATCCCCTTCGCCAGCCTGCCTTTGCGAGTCGGCCCAGCCGCGAGCCGCTGGGGTTCCACCGGCGACTGCCCGGGTACCGACCCACCCCGCTCCGCCTGGCACCCGCCGCCGCCCGCCGGCTCGGCGTGGATAGGGTCTGGGTCAAAGACGAGTCCGAACGCCTCGGGCTGCCCGCCTTCAAGATCCTGGGCGCCGCCTGGGCCACCGTTCGGGCGCTGAGCCTCGGCTTCGAGACCCAGACCACCGACGTGGAGGGGTTGCGTGCACGGCTGTCCGGGGGCCCACGACTGGTCTGTGCCACCGACGGCAACCACGGCAGGGCGGTTGCCCGGGTGGCAGCCTGGCTGGGGCTGCCAGCCCAAGTCTACGTGCCGGCCGACATGGCTGCGGCTCGGCAAGCGGCGATCTCGGCCGAGGGCGCCGAGGTTGTGGCCGTCCCGGGCGGCTACGACGCCGTGGTCCAGCTTGCGGCCTCGGAGTCAGGCCCTAACGACCTGGTCGTCTCCGACACGGGCTGGCCGGGCTACGACCAGATCCCGGAATGGGTGATCGAGGGCTACGGGACGTTGTTCTGGGAGGTCGAGGAGGCACTGGCCGGGCTGGAGGAGGTCGACGTGGTCGCGGTTCAGATCGGGGTGGGAAGCCTGGCGGCGGCCGCCGTCCGCCACTTGCGCCGACCGGGGATCCGGGGGCCCATGGTTCTGGGGGTGGAGCCTCTGGATGCCGCCTGTGTACTGGCCAGCCTGGAGGCGGGACGGCCCGTCGCGCTGACCGGTCCCCAGCGCTCGATCATGGCTGGCCTCAACTGCGGCCGACCGTCCCCAGTCGCCTGGCCGGCAGTCTCGGCCGGGCTTGACGCCGCCCTCGCGGTCGAGGACCACTGGGCGGTGGAGGCCATGCGCCTGCTGGCCCTGGACGGCGTGGTCGCAGGCGAGACCGGTGCCGCCGGCCTGGGCGGGCTGCTGGCGCTGCGTGCGAATGGTGACGCATGGAGAGAGCTGGGGCTCCCGGAGGGAGGATCGGTCCTGGTGCTGGTCACCGAGGGAGCCACCGATCCCGAGGGATACGAGCGAGCGGTGGGACCGAGGCGAGGAGAGTACCGATGAAAAATACCCTCCCGAAAGGTAACCCTCGAGCCGGGAGGGTTCACGAGTTGTACTCCCGTGAATGGGGCGCTTACCTTCGCGCGTGCTCGTCGCACCCACAGCTCGAGGAGTGGCCGGCCGGGAAAGGCCGAGATGCCGACCCTGGATGATGTCCGGACCACCTTCCGGAAGGTCTCGAACCAGTACCGTGCCCGGATCGTCGCTCTGACATCCGAGGAGGCGGGACGGATCGTCTGCTACCGGACCACCGCCGGCACCGCCATGCAGCATCCGGTGGGCGAGATCCTCCCCCACGTCAGCCTCCATACCTCCAACCACCTGGCCCAGGTGGCGACACTTCTCACCCAAGCCGGCGTCGAGCCGCCCCGGTCGACTACATAGCCTGGGTACGGGACGGCCGGCCATGACCCCCCACCCCGGCCGGCCGGGCCAGGGCCTCGACGATTCGATCCTGAGCTTTGAGTCGCGCGCCGCCTGGGAGGCCTGGCTGGCGGACCAGCACACCCGCTCGCCTGGCGTCTGGCTGAGGATCGCCCGGAAGGGAGCGGGCGCCGGCGGGGTCGGCTACCGGCAAGCGCTGGACAGCGCCCTCTGCTACGGATGGATCGATGGCCGCAAGCGCCGGCTCGACGACGCTCACTGGCTCCAGAGCTTCACTCCGCGCGGGCCCAGAAGTTCGTGGTCGAAGGTCAACCGGGAGCGGGCGGAGTGGCTCATCCGGCGCGGGGAGATGAAGCCGGCCGGGCTGCGGGAGGTGGAGCGGGCGAAGGCGGACGGCCGCTGGCAAGCGGCCTACGACCCTCCCTCCCGCGCCACCGTCCCTGAGGACCTGGAGCAGGCTCTGGCCGCCGATGAGCGCGCCCGGACCTTCTTCGCCACCCTGGACGGCCGCAACCGCTACGCCATCCTGTACCGCATCCAGACGGCCAAGCGACCTGAGACACGGGCACGGCGCATCGAGACCTACGTGGCCATGCTGAGCCGGGGCGAGACCATCTATCCGTGACCCCGGCCTCGGCCCCGATCCCCGGCCCAGAGTGGCCGGACTGCCCCCGAAACGCCGGCGGGCGCTCAACGCACCGTCGAGGCCGCTCCCACCCCACCCCTCCCGCCTACCGTGGTCGCCATCGCAGCTCCGAGCCGGTCACCACCCCGGGCTGCTCCCGGGGCAAGGCCGGGCCCCGGACCAGGCACGAGACGCATGGGAACAGGTGAAGCGCAACAAGGGCGCCGCCGGCATCGGCGGCGGGACCCTGGAGGCCGTGGAGGCAGCTCCAGCGTTGCCACCTCACGCCATGGCTGGAACTCCATCGTTATTGGGGAAACGCGTAATCGCAACGGCACTGCGGTGACCACGGCCCTGGGGAGGGTCGCGTCTTGTGGCTGCTGGAAAAGTGACGGCGCAGCCTGTGCGCGTCCTCGTCGTAGCCCCAGGCGACCAGCACCCCCGCTTCGGGGCCGCTCGGACGAGTCGCCAGTAGGTCGCGTCCAGGTACCACACCAGCAGCCTGACCTCGCCCAGGCTCCGCGCCCGGAACGCCTGGTAGCGGGCCCGCAGCTGCTGCGTGATCTCGCTCACCGTGCGCTTCGAGACATGGCCCAGACCGGCCTCAGCGATCAGGCTCTCGATGTCGCGATCGCTCAAGCCGCGCACCCAGCCGCCGATGATCAGCGTCTCCAGCGGACGCGTGCGCAGCGCCGTCCGGCCGGTGTTCGGCAGCACCTTGCTTACGAACCGCTCAGCCGCCCCCGAATCTGCGGCACCTGCACCTCCAGCTCGCCCTCCGCCGTCTGCACGCACCGCGGTCGGTTCTCCCTCCGCGACCCGCGCGCCTCACCCGTCCGCTCGTATCGCGCACGCCCCAGGAAGGCGGTCACCTCGTCCTCGATCGCACGCTGCGACACCAGCCTGGCGCCCAGACCCCCGATCTCCCCCAGCCGCTCCACCTCACCCGCGTCGACGCTCTCGACCAGCATCTCGGCGATCGCCTCCTCAAGGGCGGCGCTCGGCGCTACTCTCTTCTCCACGGCGTAGTCCTCCAACACGGTGATTGGTTGTCACCGCGGAAGGCTATGCCGTCTTACTTTTCCAGCGCTCCCCGGACGCGACCGGGGAGGCCCGTCAGCCGGTGCGCGGTTGCTGGCGGCTAATCTCCTCCGGGAGGCAGGCAGCCAGCGATGTCATGACGGCCCGGTGGATCTCCTTTGGGGGGCGGGTAGCGTCGATGGTCACGAACCGCCCGGGCTCGGCCCTCGCCAACCTGCGATATGCGTCCATGACCGCCTGATGGAAGTCGAGGCCCTCCGACTCCAGACGATCGACGGGCCGACCGGCGCGTCGCTGTCGCTCCAGCCCTACTTCGGGCGGGACGTCGAGCAGGAAGGTCCGATCTGGCCGCGGGAACGACTCGGGCCAACCGGTGGCAACTCCGCGCGCACCCCCCTGATAGGCGAGCGTGGAGTCGTGGTAGCGATCGGCGATCACGACCCGGCCGGCGACGAGAGCCGGGGTGATCAGGCGCGCCACCAGCTCCGCACGGGCAGCCATGAACAGCAGCGCCTCGGCCTCGCCCCCGATCTCCATGTCGGAGTGGAGCAGCAGCTCCCGGATGTGCTCGCCGAGCGGGGTGCCTCCCGGCTCCCTGACCACGACCGGGTGCCGTCCCGCCAGGGCCTGTCGCAGCAGCTCCACCTGGGTGGTCTTCCCCGCCCCCTCCGGACCCTCGAAGGTGACGAAGAGCCCCCGCTCCCGCCTCACTCCACGTCAGCGGCGGGCAGGATACGCAGCCGCCGCTGCGGCTCCTTCCCCGTGCTGCGGGCGACAAGGTCGTTCTCGGCCACCAGCTGGTGCTGCAGGCGCCGGACGTACGCGTTCTGAGGCGAGATCTCCTCCGGCCGTAGCGTGGTCTTGACCCGCCGAATCGCCTCCAGGGCCTCGTCCAGGGCGATCCGCACCGTCGGATCGGCTCGCTCCTCACCGTAGATCCGGATCAGTGCCTCCTTCACCTGGGCCACCGAGTTGCTCTTCAGGATGTGCACCGGGAGCCCGGCGCTCTCCGCCTGGCGCAGGATGTCGGGTCGGCGCCGGTAGTAGTTCTTGAGGGTCAGCACTACGTCGGCGCCGTCCAGGTTGCCCAGCACGCGGACCGGTAGCTCCAGGTCCCGGATCGACTGCTCCAGGTAGGAGCGAGAGACCCCGTACGGGAAGATTGCCCGCGGCCGGGCGGCCTTTGAGGCACCGTTGCCCTCGTGTGGCCGTTGGGCCCCGGCCTCGGTCACGGTCAGCCGGACGCTGTCATCTCCATTGGTCAGGACCCGACCCTCACGGGTCCGGAGCCGGAGCCGGGGTCGAGGCAGGGATCCCCGCAGGGCCGCGTCCACCACCTCGGCCAGCGGCTCATGGACCGCCACCCGGTCTCGATCCTGGATCTCGATCAGGACGTCGAAGGTGGGGGGAGACTTGCGCTCCAGCACCGTCTTCTGCGTCCCCCGACGGCGGGCCTCCTCGTCGGACAGGGTGACGCTCTGGATGCCGCCCAGGAGATCGTTGAGGGTGGGGTTGACGAGCAGGTTCTCCAGCGTCTGCCCGTGAGCGGTCGCGATCAGCTGGACGCCGCGCTCGGCGATCGTGCGCGCGGCCATCGCCTCCAGCTCGGTGCCGATCTCGTCGATGACGATCACCTCGGGCATGTGGTTCTCGACCGCCTCGATCATCACCGAGTGCTGGAGCAGCGGGGTACGAACCTGCATCCGACGGGCACGCCCAATCCCGGGGTGGGGGATGTCGCCGTCGCCCCCGATCTCGTTGGAGGTGTCGACGATCACCACCCGCTTGCGCTGCTCATCGGCCAGCAGCCGGGCGCTCTCCCGCAGCATGGTGGTCTTCCCGATCCCGGGCCGGCCCAGCAGGAGCACGCTCTTCCCGCTCTCCACGATGTCGCGGAAAATCTCAGCCGTCCCGGTCACTGCCCGGCCCACCCGGCAGGTGAGGCCGACGATCCGGCCGGATCGGTTGCGGATGGCGGAGATGCGGTGCAGCGTCCGCTCGATCCCGGCCCGGTTGTCGTCGCCGAACTCGCCGACGCGGCCGACCACGTACTGCAGGTCCTCTTCGGACACCGGCTTGGTGCTGAGCAAGATCTCGCGCCCGGGCACGCGCGCCTCGGGCTCGCGGCCCAGGTCGAGCACGATCTCGAGCAGCTCGGAGGGGTCGGTGCGCTCGTGCAGGGCCCGGGCCAGATGCGGCGGCAGCGCCTGCGCGAGCAGCTCTACCTCGTCGTCCCAGACCGCGGAGAACGGTGATGACAGCTGGCTCTGCATCGTTCGATCAACCAAAGGAAGGCACCAGGCTCTTCTCGGGCAGGGGCACGGTGACGGTCAGCTCCCGCACCAGGAGCGCCTGGGTGAGCAAGAGTGAGAATCCACGCCCCCGAAGGGCGTCGATCATGTGTGCATCATAGTGCCGGAGACTGCACCAGGCAGGCTGGCAGTCGGTGGCCACGATGGCGTGGTCGGCCAGCTCCTCGGCCAGGCCGAGCTCGGGCAGGGCCAGGAACCACAGGATGTGCGGCCGGGCCTGTGAGCCCTTCTGGATCCGGCACCAGCCGACGATTTCCACACGATCGATCACCTCCTCCTGACCGGGCGCCGCCCACAGCGTCCGCCAGTCGCGGAAGGTGGGCGCCTCCAGGTGGGCGACGCCCCATGGCGTCACCTTCCGGTACAGGTGATAGAGGGCCCTAGCGTCGCGGCTGCGCCGCGGCCGGAGCCCTGACGGCACGCCGTCGGAGCGGGGGGTGGTGCCCTCGGCGAACAGCACCGATTCGGTCGCGTACTGGCGAAAGCCATGCAACCGGAAGGTCTCAGTGAGCGGGTCTTCGAGCGGGACCCGGACGAACAGCCGGCTGACCCCCTTCTGGGCTGCTTGCTGGCACAGGTACTCGATCAAGGCCGGCGCGACCTCCTGCTCCGGCACTCCGTCAGCCACGCACAGGTTGAGCAGCTGGAGCGAGCGGATCCGGGCCGGCAGGCTCACCGTCAGTGGTCGGCCCGAGGCCTGGACGAACCCGGTCACCCGCCCCTCCCGCTCCGCCACGTAGATCAGCGTCTCCTGAGTCAGGGGGAGCAGCGCCGAGAGGGTATGACTGACCAGGCCCCACAGCCGGGCCGGCGGGGGCACCGCAGAGAACCCGGCCTCTGCCTCGCGGTAGATCTGCTCGATCCGGGCGAGGTCGCGCATCGAGGCCGAGCGCAGCTTCAAGCGGCCCGGGCCCCCTCCACCAGCTCCAGGAACTCCCGGTGCAGGCGCAGGTCCCCGCTCAGCTCCGGGTGGAAAGCGAGCGCCATCACCCGGCCCTGGCGGACGGCGACCGGCCGACCCTGGTGGCTGGCCAGCACCTGGGCGTTCCCTGGGTCCAGTACCAACGGGGCACGGATGAACACGCCGGGGAAGGGGCCCCCCTCGAGGTCCCTCACTTCCAGCTCGGTCTCGAAGCTGTCCACCTGGCGGCCGTAGCCGTTGCGGCGCACGGTGATGTCGAGGGCGGCCAGGCTCTCCTGGTCGGGCAGCCCGTCGGTGATCCGCCGGGCGAGCACGATCATGCCAGCGCAGGTGCCCAGCGTCGGCAGGCCCCGCTCGACCGCCTCGCGCACCGGCTCCAGCAGGCCCATCCGCCGCATCAGCGCGATCATGGTGGTCGACTCACCCCCAGGGATAACCAGCCCATCCAGCCCCTCCAGATCCTCGGGCAGGCGTACCAGCCGGGTGGACGCCCCACAGGCCTCCAGCGCCCTCTGGTGCTCGCGAAAAGCTCCCTGGAGGGCAAGCACCCCGATCAGCGGGGCACCCATCCCCTCACCAGCCGCGGCCGGCGAGCAGCTCCTCCTGCGGGATGGACCTCAGCTCCAGACCCCGCATCGGCTGACCCAGCCCGGCCGACACTTCGGCCAGGATCTCCGGCTTGTCGTAGTAGGTGGTAGCCGCCACGATCGCCTTGGCGCGCTTCAGCGGATCCTCCGACTTGAAGATACCCGAGCCCACGAAGATGCCGTCCGCTCCCAGCTGCATCATCCAGGCAGCATCGGCCGGAGTGGCGATGCCGCCGGCAACGAAGGTGACCACCGGCAACCGGCCCAGGCGCTGGCATTCGGCCAGCAGCTCGACCGGGGCCCCCAGCTCCTTGGCCTCGTGGACCAGCTCCGCATAGCTCATACCTGCCAACCGACGGATGCTCCGGTTGACCGCCCGCAAATGCCGGGTGGCCTCGACGATGTTCCCGGTCCCTGCCTCGCCCTTGGTCCGGATCATGGCCGCCCCCTCGGCGATTCGGCGTAACGCCTCGCCCAGGTCCCGGCAGCCGCAGACGAAGGGCACCGTGAACGCCCACTTGTCGATGTGGTACTCCTCGTCGGCCGGCGTCAACACCTCCGACTCGTCGACGTAGTCGACGCCCAGCGCCTGCAGGATCTGGGCCTCGACCGTGTGCCCGATCCGGCACTTGGCCATGACCGGAATCGTGACCGCGTCCATGATCGACTTGATCAGGGCAGGGTCGGACATGCGGGCAACCCCGCCCTCCTTGCGGATGTCGGCCGGCACCCGCTCCAGCGCCATCACGGCGCAGGCGCCCGCCTCCTCGGCGATGCGGGCGTGCTCCGGGGTGACCACGTCCATGATGACGCCGCCCTTCAGCATCTCGGCGTGACCGGATTTGACTCTGAAGGTTCCCTTCACCACCCCGTTTCCATTGGTCTCGCTCATCGATTCAGCATTCTAAGTGGCCCGTCGCTGAACCCCGATCGGGGCCCACCCCGCCAGGGTCACTTGCAGCAGCCGCCGGCCGGCCGGCCGGCGGGGGCCCCGGTCCGATGCCGCCTCGGGGACGCCCTCGCGGAGCAGCTCGCCGACTCCGATGCAGAGCTCCCGAGCCAGCTTCAGGGCATCGGACACCCTGAGGTCGACGCGGCCCTGCTCGACGTCGATGAGCCAACGCTCTGAGCGCCCCACCAGCTGGGCGAGCACGGCCTGGGACAGGCCCCGCCGCAGGCGGACGTCGCGGATGCGTTGACCGAGCCCAGTGGCCATGGCGTGGGACACCTCCTGGCCCCATGCTGGCCGGCCACGGCGGACAACGCGCGGACATTGCGGGCACGGTGGAGGGTGGGACGACCTGGAGGAGTCGAGCGCCCCGGACGGGGTGGGATTGCCGCCGGTCAGACGATGGGCTGGCCGGCGAAGTGGCAGGCGGCCAGGTGCCCGTCCGCCTTCATCTCCAGGGGCGGATCCTGCTCGGCACAGATGGCCTGCGCGATCGGGCAGCGCGTGCGGAAGCGGCAGCCGGAGGGCGGGTTGATGGGGCTGGGCACGTCGCCCTGGAGCACGATCCGCTTGCGCTTGCGCCCCGGCACCGGCTCGGGGATGGCCGACAGTAGGGCGACCGTGTAGGGATGGAGGGGATGCTGCAGGACGTCGGCCGCCGAACCCACCTCCACCACGCGGCCCAGGTACATGACCGCGATCCGGTCCGAGATGTATCCCACCACGGCCAGGTTGTGGGCCACGAAGAGGTAGGTCAGGTTGAACTCGCGCTTGAGCTCGACCATCAGGTTCAGGACCTGGGACTGGATGGAGACGTCCAGCGCCGATACCGGCTCGTCGGCGACCACGAACTTGGGCCGCAACACCAGCGCCCGCGCCATGCCGATCCGCTGTCGCTGGCCACCGGAGAACTCGTGCGGGTAGCGGTTGGCCATCTCCGGCCTAAGTCCCACCCGGAGCAGGATCTCTCGCACCCGCTCGTCCCGTTCTCGGGCGCTGCCCAGGTGGTGGGTGGCCAGGCCCTCGCCCACGATCTCCCGCACCGTCATCCGCGGGTCCAGGGAGCCGATCGGGTCCTGGAAGATGATCTGCATATCCCGGCGCAGAGCCTTGAGCTCGGGCCCGCCCATGGCCAGGACGTCGCGGCCCATGAAGCGGATGCTGCCGGCGGTGGGCTCGACCAGCCGGAGCAGGGTGCGCCCGAGCGTCGACTTGCCGCAACCCGACTCGCCGACCAGGCCCAGGGTCTCGCCTGGCATCACCGAGAGGTCGACCCCGTCGACGGCCCGTACCCGGGCCACCGTGCGCTGCAGGATCCCGCGCCGGATCGGGAAATGCTTGACCAGACCCTGGGCCTCGATCAGCGGTGCGGTACTGGTAGCCGGGCCGACCGTGCCCGGAGCGGTGGCCGCCATCAGACCTCGACCCCGATTGCGGAGCGCGGACCGTGCTCGCACAGCCAGCAAGCCGACTCGTGCCCGGACTGGGTGCCGAACAGCGGCGGGACCTCGCGGTGGCAGCGCTCGAAGGCGTAATCGCAGCGAGTCGCGAACCGGCACCCCGGCGGCCAGCTGAGCGCGCTCGGCACCATCCCCCGGATCACCCGCAGGGGCTCGGCCTGGGTCATGCCCAGGACCGGGATCGAGTGGAGCAGGCCCTCGGTGTAGGGATGCTGGGGACTGCGGAACAGGACCTCGACCGAGCCTCGTTCCACCACCTTCCCGCCGTACATCACCACCACCTCGTCGGCCATGTCCGCCACCACGCCGAGGTCGTGGGTGATCAGCAGGATCGCCATCCCCAGACGGCCCTGCAGCTCCCGCATCAGCTCCAGGATCTGGGCCTGGATGGTCACGTCGAGAGCGGTGGTGGGCTCGTCCGCGATCAGCAGCTTGGGGTTGCAGGCCAGGGCCATGGCGATCATCACCCGCTGGCGCATGCCGCCCGACATCTGGTGGGGATAGTCCTTCAGCCGTCGCTCGGCAGATGGGATGCCGACCAGGCGCAGCATCTCCACCGCCCGCGCCATCGCCTCCTGGCGGCGGACGCCTTGATGGAGCCGAACCGCCTCGGTGATCTGGTCTCCGATCGTGTAGACGGGGTTGAGCGAGGTCATCGGCTCCTGGAAGATCATCGAGATCTCGTTGCCGCGGATCTGCCGGAGCTCGTCCTCGTCCGCGGTGACCAGGTCACGGTCTCCGAACAGGATCCGGCTGCCGGGCTCGATCTGCCCAGGCGGGTCGAGCAAACGCATGATCGAGAGGGCAGTCACCGACTTGCCACAACCGGACTCCCCCACCACGCAGAGGGTCCGTCCCTCCTCAATGGTGAAGTCCACGCCGTCCACGGCACGGACTACCCCGGCGCGGGTGTGGAAGTAGGTTCGCAGTCCCTCCACGACCAGCAGCGGCCTGGTCATTTTTGGGAAGGGTAACAGCCTCACGGTCCTCGCCCCGCTCACCCAGCCAGCAGACGCCTAGCCACCCGGGTAGCGGCAGCACGCAGCCGCTCCGGAGTGTGTCTCACCACCTCCTCCCAGGACGGCTTCCCCTCCCAGAGGGACTCGACGGCGGACACGCCCTCGGCCAGCACCGCCTCCCAGCCCTCCCCGAGCTGCCCGGCCAGCAACGCGGCCGGCACTCCGGCCCGGCGTGCCCGGCGCGCCACCTCGGCCGGTCCCTTCCCATAGGCGGTCTGGCGGTCGAGCCGGCCTTCTCCGGTCAGCACCAGCGCCGCCCCGGCCAGGGCGGCGTCGAGCCCGGCTGCGTCCACCACTAGCGGCGCCCCGCGGACCAGACGGGCGCCGAGAAAGGCGATCAGGCCGGCCGCAGCCCCGCCAGCCGCCCCTGCCCCCGGGATCCGCCCCACGTCGGGCCCGATCATCTGGGCGAAATGTTCCAGGGCAGCTTCCAGCTCGGCCACGGCCTCCGGGGTGGCCCCCTTCTGGGGTCCGTAGACTGCGCTCGCCCCCTCCGGGCCGGTGAGCGGGTTGGTCACGTCGACCGCCACCAGGACCTCCAGGGACTGCCAGTCGGGGGAGAGACCAGCCCGCTCGATCCGCTCCAGCCGGGCCAACGCCGCCCCGCCCCGGGGGAGCTCCCGACCGTCAGCATCGAGCAGCCGGACGCCCAGAGCCTGGGCCATGCCCGCTCCGCCGTCGTTGGTGGCCGAACCGCCCACTGCGGCGACGATGCGCCGGGCACCTCGCCGCCGCGCCTCGTCCAGTAACTGTCCAAACCCGTAGGTCGAGGTCAGCCGGGGATCGCGCCGATCCGGCGGGACCAGCGGCAAACCGCTGGCCGCGGCCAGCTCGACCACGGCGGTGGCGTCGGGCAACCAGCCGAAGCAGGCCCGGACCGGATCTCCCAGCGGGCCTTCGACCTCGACCTCGACCAACTCGCCGTCTCGGGCGGCGACCAGCGCCTCCACCGTCCCCTCGCCGCCATCGGCGATCGGCACCTGCACCACCTCGGCATCAGGGAAGGCGTCGGCCAGGCCGAGGGCCATGGCGGCGGCCGCAGCCGGCGATCCCAGCGAGCCCTTGAAGGGGTTGGGTGCGACCACCAGCCGCGGCGCCACGGATCAGTACACCGGGATCGTCCAGTCCTGGTACTTGGGATCCTCGCCACGCACGGCGGCGAAGTAGAGGGCTTGTAGGCGTCCGGTCAGCTCTCCCACCCGGCCGTCGCCGACCTGCCGGTGGTCGACCTCGACCACGGGCGAGATCTGGGCCCCGGTCCCGCACAGGAACAGCTCCTGGCAGGCGTAGAGCTCGGTCCGGTCGATGCTCCGCTCCACCACCGGCACCCCCAGCTCCTCACGGATGAAAGAGATCAGCAGCCCCCGCGTCACCCCCTCCAGGATGTCGTCGGTCACGGGAGGGGTGACGAACTGGCCGTTGCGATACAGGAACAGGTTCTCGGCTGAGCCCTCGGCCACGTGTCCATCGTGGGTGAGCACGATCGCCTCGTCGAAGCCGTGCTCCAGCGCCTCCGACTTGGCCAGGGCAGAGTTGACGTAGGCGCCGGTTACTTTGGCGCGGGCGGGCATCGAGGAATCCGAGATCCGTCGCCAGCTCGACACCATGCAGCGGATGCCGGTCTCGGTGTCGACGTAGTCCCCCATGGGAGCGGTGTAGATCAGGAAGCTCTGAGGCAGGTCGTGGAGCTTGACCCCGATCTGCTCGGCCGAGACGTACAGGAGCGGTCGGACATAGGCATCCTCCCGGTAGCCATTCCGGCGCAGCAGCTCGACTGTGAGCTCGACCAGCTCGGCGGTGGTGTGGGGTAGCTCCATGCGCAGGATCCGAGCGGAGCGCTCCAGACGCTGGTAGTGGGCCGGAGCCTGGAGCAGGAACAGCTGCTCGCGCTCGGGGTTCCAGTAGGCACGGATCCCCTCGAAGCAGCCGGTGCCGTAGTGCAGGGCATGGGTCATGGGACCGATGCGGACGTCGTGGTATCGCACGAAGTCGCCGTCGAAGTAGACCCAGCTGTTGACGTGCTCGGGACGAACGCCGGTCCGTCCTCTGATGTCGGTCTGGACACTCATCTCCTGCGATTCTGGGGCCCCGAGCTCGCTCACGGCAACCGCGGCCCGGCACCGGCTGTCGCGGGTCGGCTATAAATCCACATGGGTATGGCCACCCTGTATGACCTCATCGCTGAACTCCGACGCGAGCACACCACCCCTTCCGCCGCCCGAACCCTGGACATGGTCGTGGCCGAGCTGGGAGAGACGCGAGACAACCTGCGCCAGGCGCTGCAACGTCTCGAAGAGCGGCCGGTGCCGCTGGGCGGGCGGGCGGTGCTGGACGAGCTCGCGGCACGAGCACGGTTGGAGGGGGTGGACGACCTCAGCGTTCCCTACACGCGCACCGAGCTACGCGAGATCTCGGAGCCGGTCGACTCCTCCCAGGTCGGGATCGCCCTGCTGCTCGGGGGCAGCGCCCTGCTGCTGGTGGGCCTGGCCGCGGCTGCCTTCATCGCCGGGTTACTCAAGCTCATCCACGGATAGCGTCTCCCGAAGGGATCCGTCGGTGTTCCTTTCGGCATGACCGCTCCGATCAGGTCCCGGCTGGCGCCCCTCAGTGAGTGGCGTGGCGTCAGACCGGGCCGTACGGCGGCTGCCAGTAGACCTGGAGGGTCGGTCGTCCATCCGCTGTCAGCTGCCGCCACCGGCTGGCCATCCATGGCGCGATCGGGCGCTTCCGGCACGACCCGGAGGCGATCGCGGCGATGCGCTCCATCGGCATCTCAACGGGAATGGCTGTCCGCTCTTCGGGCTCAGGCGAAGCCAGGGGGCAACCCCGCCCTGCGTCGCTCATCCTCGGCGGCCGTCCCGCGACGACGACGTTGGCGACGATGCAGGTGATCCCGGCCCTGGATCTGCGCCGCGGTCGGGTGGTACGGCTGCTCCAGGGCGATTTCACCCGCCTCACAGACTACGGCCCGGATCCGCTCCAGCTGGCCCGTGCCTACTCAGCGGCCGGGGCTCGTCGCCTCCACCTGGTCGACCTCGACGCCGCCGCTGGCGGCGGCGGCAACCGTGCCCTGGTCGAGGAGCTGATCATGGGAGTGGGGATCGAGGTCCAGGTCGCAGGCGGGATCCGTTCGGAGGACGATGCTGCCCGTTGGCTCGAGGTCGGAGCGGCGGCGGTGGTGCTGGGCACGCTCGCCGCCCGGGAGCCGGATCGTCTGGCGTCGATGGCCCGACGTCACCCGGGCCGGATCCTGGCCGCGCTGGACGTGCGCGGCCGGCACGCGGCGCTGGAAGGCTGGACCGAGGCAGGCGCCAACCCCGCCAGCCTGCTCCGCGCCTGGGACGAGGCCCCGCTGGCGGGGGTGGTGTTGACCAGCGTCGATCGGGACGGGACCCTCTCGGGGCCGGACCTTGCCCTCTACGCCCGCGTCCAGCGCCTCAGCCGCCACCCTCTCATTTACTCCGGCGGGGTTCGGAGCCTTGAGGATCTGAAGGCGCTGGCTGCAGCGGGGGCCACGGCCGCGATCCTCGGGCGGGCCCTGCTCGAGGGACGGGTGGGGCTGGAGGAGGCGCTGCGGCTGGGATGAGCTGCGTTTTCCAATCAGGGGCGAGGGTCGTACTCTTAGGTCGGTGCTCGAAGCGTTGGTCGGCCTGGTGGCCGGCCTGCTGATCCTCACCGGCCTGGCGATCATGGCCGGACCGACGTTGCCCAGGGCGGTTGGCCGCCTACGCCGCCGCTCGGCCACGCCCAGCGTGCTGAGACCTACCCTTCAGCTCCACCCGACGACGGCCCGGGCGCTCTCCACCGCCTCACGGCTGGTGGACCTGCTCGGCGACCATCAGCAGCACCGGTACGCTCGGGCGCTGCAGGCGGCCGGACACCGGCTCCAGGCAGAGGAAGCGGCCGGGATCCGGGACATGCGGCAGCTGGTGCGCCACCTCCGCCGCCTGCGGCTCCCCGACCCCTCGGACCAGCGCATCTTCGAGGGCCTGCTCGGACAGCTGCAGAAGTCGATCGACGAGCGCGCCGAGCAGCTGGAGCTGCTGCCCAAGAACTGAGGTCAGGAGGTGGGAGGCTCGGCCTCCTCGGTGGGTGCACGGCTCCGCAAGCGGGTCGTCGGCCTGGGCGGCGGCCGGTGTGGCCGCGAGCGCTCCGACTCGACGTAGTTCTTGAGCGAAGAGATCGCCTCCCGGACGCTGTCGTCCAGCTGCCGAACTAGGCGGCCACCGGCAAGCCGCATCAGGCCTCCCATCCGGTAGTCCATCTCGTAGACGAGGTGGGTGCTGCCGTCCCGCTCCTCGTAGCGATAGGACCAGGTGCCCTGCAACGGGCCCTCCAGGAAGCGGCCGGCGCAATGATGAGGTCGATCCCACACCGAGGGCCTCAACACCTGGCTGGCCTGGATGCCACCGGGCAGCTCGAGTTCGTAGCGGAGCCGCGCTCCTCGTCCCAGGCGGCCGTCCAGGGCCTCGGAGCGGCGAACGAATCCGGCCCAGCGGGGAAGGCTCCGTGGATTCTCGTGCACCGTATCCCACACGAACTCCAGAGGCGCCGCGATGGCGACCTCCTCCCGAACGTGGGCCACAGTCGGATTATGGCCCAGCACCGGCTACGACTCGGGCCCGACCTGCCCGGCCCCGGTCCCGAAGGCGCCGCTCGGTCGGGTGCCGGGGCTTGGACACCGGCGGAACCTGAGCGGACGTCCCCGCGGATGTCCACTACCACCTCGGACGCGGCGACCGGTCCGGGACCCTGGAGCTCAACGCAGGGCAGGGCCGGGTCTGGTCCTCGATTCACGGGAACCGAGATTGCGGTTGGGCATCGGCGCTGGCCCGCCGCATCGCCGCCACCCTCAGCTGACGTCGCTCGGGCGACCGAGTCGCTCCCAGCCTGACCGGGCAGGGCATCGGGGAGGACCCGCCTCGGAGCCGGAAGCCGAGCACCCTCTTCCCCTCTCCGAGCCCCGTTCGACCGGAGTCGGTCCGGAAGGTCAGAGGAGGGAGCGGTAGACCTCGACGGTGCGGTCTGCGACCACCTCCCAGGTGAAGCGCTCGAGTACCCGGCTGCGGCCGGCCTGCCCCATGCGATCGGCCAGCCCCGGGTCCTCGAGCAGCTGTTGGACCCGGGCCGCGAACTCGACCTCGAACGCCTCCTCCGAACCCTCGGCGACCAGGAACCCGGTCCTACCCTCGAGCACGATCTCGGGGATCCCGCCTACGCCGGCTGCCACCACCGCGGTGGCGCAGGCCATGGCCTCCAGGTTGACCAGGCCGAAGGGCTCGTAGACAGACGGGCAGGCGAAGACCGTGGCTCCGCTCATCAGCGCCACCACCTCGGCCCGCGGCAGCATCCCCTCAATCCAGACCAGTTGCGCTTGCTCGGCCCGGAGCCGGTCGGCCAGCTTCGCCACCTCGGCCGCCACCTCGGCGGTATCGGCAGCACCCGCGCACACCACGACCTGGTGCCCGCCCAGGCGTCGAGCGGCCCGGAGCAGCCGAGGGAGCCCCTTTTGCCGGCTCACCCGCCCCACGTACAGGACATAGGACCGGTCCGGGTCGACCCCGTGGCGGCGAAGCACGTCCGGCGCCCGCACCGGCCGGTACTGGCTGGCATCGACGCCGTTGTGGATCACGTGCACCCGGCCCGGATCCACCTCCGGGTAGCAGGACGCGATGTCGCGGCGCATGCCCTCGGAGACGGCGATCACGGCATCGGCACCGACCAGGCCGGTGTGCTCGCAAAACGTGGAGAGGGCATAGCCTCCACCCAGCTGCTCCGCCTTCCACGGCCGCAACGGCTCCAGGCTGTGGGCGGTGACGACGTGCGGCACCCCCCAGGTGAGCTTGGCCAGGTGTCCGGCCAAGTTTGTGTACCAGGTGTGGCTGTGCACCAGCTGGGTACCTCGACAGGCAGCCACCATGGCTAAATCGATCGACATCGCCTGCAGCGCCGCCGCCTCGGGCTGAGGCTGGGACAGCGCCATCCAGGCTTCGTGCCCCACCACCCGCGGCCCCCGGCGCGGTGGGCCCCAGCAGTGAACCGTGAGCTCCACCCGCCGGCGCAGCTCGCGGGACAGATGCTCCACGTGCACCCCTGCCCCGCCGTAGACGTCGGGCGGGTACTCACGAGTGAGCAACGCCACCCGCGGGAGTCCGGCCCTCATCCGTCCAGGTCGGACGGCACCACCTCCCCCTTGCCCAGGGCCACGATGCCACGCCGAGAGAGGCGGAAGCGGCGGGCGTCCAGTTCGGGATCGACGCCGATCCGGATCCCGCCCGGCACCACCACGTTCTTGTCCAGGATGGCACGGCGCACGACCGCGCCTGGCCCTACGTCGACGCCATCCATCAGCACCGCGTCCTCGACCAGGGCGCCCTCCCGGATGCGCACGCCGGGAGACAGCACCGATCGGCGCACGGTACCACCGGACACGATCACCCCCGGGCTGACCAACGAGTCGAGCGCCTGACCCCTGCGCCCCTCGTCGTCGAAGACGAACTTGGCCGGCGGCGTCGGTGCCGGCAGCCAGTTGTAGATCGGCCAGTCACGGTTGTAGAGGTTGAAGATCGGTTCGACCTGGACCAGATCCATACTGGCCTCGTAGTAGGCGTCGAGGTCGCCGACGTCGCGCCAGTAGGCCCGATCGCGCTCGCCCACACCCGGCACCTGGTTGTCGGCAAAGTCGTACACGGCCGCTTCGCCCCTGGACACCAACATCGGGATGATGCTGCCGCCCAGGTCATGGGAGCTCTCCGGCTCACCGGCATCCTCGGTCACCGCCTCCACCAAGGTCTTGGCCGTGAACACGTAGATGCCCATCGAGGCGTAGGCGTGCTCGGGGTCGTCGGGCAGGGGGGGCGGCAGTGCCGGCTTCTCGTGGAAGGCACGGATCCGGTTGCCCGGCCCCGGCTCGATGATCCCGAATTCGTGGGCTTGATCGATCGGGACTTTGATGCCGGCCACCGTCACCCCGGCGCCGATGGCTCGGTGGAACTCGATCATCTGGCGCGGATCCATGCGATAGATGTGGTCGGCACCCAGAACGCAGATGTAATCGGGGCTCTGATCATGGATGAGGTTCAGGTTCTGGAAGATGGCATCGGCCGAACCCGCGAACCAGCGCGGGCCCAGCCGCATCTGGGCCGGGACCGCAGCCACGTAGTCACCGAGCATGGCGTTCAGCCGCCAGGCCTGCGCCAGGTGTCGGTCCAGGCTGTGGCTCTTGTACTGGGTCAGGACCACGATCTGGCGCAGGCCGCCGTTGACCAGGTTGGAGAGCGCGAAGTCGATCAGACGGTAGGTCCCGCCGAAGGGCACCGCGGGCTTGGCCCGGTCGGCGGTCAGGGGGTGGAGGCGTCGCCCCTGGCCCCCTGCCAGCACGATCCCCATCAAGCCGGAGACGTTGACAACCTGCCGCATGCGCCATCCTCAAGTGTGACGATTCCGCTCCATGAGCGAAGCGGCTTTCTCAGGTAGCACAAAATGCTGCTGACGGGTCTGTCCGACCCACCAGCGGCGCCTCGACAGCGCGCTGAACACCTTGGCATACCTCTCTACCCGCGGCGCACTCCGGCAGCGGAACCGGCAACGGTATCGAGTCGTCGAAGGTGCGACTCTCAAGCGGGAGGTAGTCCTCGCCAACCTTGCGGCACAAACAAATGTGCACTGCCATCCGGTTCCTCTGGCGAAAGTCGGCCCCTCGAAGGTTTCTCTGGACGGCGTCACCTCGCCAACTGGAAGGCAGCCTTCCAGGTCCTGAGTGCACACGGACCGTGTGGTCGGGCTTCGGCACCGGATCAGATCGAGTTGGGTCGGGCCTTGCGGCGGCCGCTGGTCGATCGAGGTCGGGAGCACTCAGATCAGGCCCAACACCCGAGCCGAACGCACCAGCGCCGCGACCGAGCCCGAGTGCTCGATCTGGTCGCCCAGCGCGGCCTCCAGGGCCTCCCGGAAGGGCAGCTGGCGCAGGACCATGTCGCGCTCGCTCGGCTCGGGCGCGCGGCGGACCCGGCTCAGGCGACGCGCCAGGTAGAGGTACTGAGGGCTGCTCAGGATGCCGCTGCCCCGCGTGACCCCGAGCGGCGTCCAGTGGGCGGCGACAAGGCCGGCCTCCTCCTCCAGCTCCCGCTGGGCTGCCGCCAGTGGTGCCTCGCCCGGTTCCAGAGTCCCGGCCGGCACCTCCCACGCGGTCGTACCCCAGGCATGGCGCCATTGACGCACCAGCACCGTCGTCCCGGCCGCGGCGTACGGAACGATAAACACCGCCCCCGGTCCCTCGACGACCCGGTAGCTGGCCTCGGTCCCATCTGGCCAGCGCACCCGATCGCGCCGCAAGGCCAAGTTCAGGTCGCGGGCGACCTCCGTGCTCTCGATGACCTCAAAGGGTGGGACCTGGTCGTGGTCGAGGACCACCGTTCAAGCGTAAGGGAACCCCGCTCGACATTCGAGGCTCCGACGGGGAGCCGGCCGCCCACTCCTTCCCAACCCAGGAGTGGGAGCCGAGCCGCGCCGCCATGAGTCCGGTCGCCATGGAGAGGGTGCCGGACGCCCCGATGCACCCCTCAACGGTGCCGCCGCGGCCCGGCACCCGCGTCACGGGCCTGCGGCTTGGCCTTGCCGGACCTCCGCCGGGGGACAACCACGACCCGATGGCGGTGGCCCAAGCCGGGACCGAGCAGACGGTCGGTGCGATCTGCAGGAGGGCATCAGCGGCACGCCGCGGTTCCCGCCGCGCTGCACACCGCCCGGGGTTGCAGATCAGCCAGGTTGCCGGGACACGACGCTGGCGACCGCCGCCGCTGCGGCCGCCACGTGCCTGGGATCGGTACCGTAATCCATAGGAGAGGTCTCTCCCAAGAAGCGCTGCATCTCCTCCATAAGTGCAGGGTGGTCGTCGATGAACCGTGTGGTCAGGTTGCCGGCCCGGAAGTCCGGGCTCTCGAGGATGGCCCGGTGATAGGGGATGGTGGTTGCGGGTCCTACCAACACGAACTCCCTCAGGGCCCGCCTGGCCCGGGCGATGGCCTCGGCCCGGTCCGAGCCGTGGACGATCAGCTTTGCCAGCAGCGAGTCGTAGTTGGGAGGGACCTCGGAGCCGGGCCCGAAGCCCGAGTCGACCCGCACCCCGGGGCCGCTGGGAGCGACCCAGCGGGTGATCCGCCTGGGAGTGGGAATGAATCGGCGGGCCGGGTCCTCGGCGTTGATCCGCATCTCGATCGCGTGACCACGCCAGCTCAGGTCCTCCTGGCCGAAGGAGAGCGGCAGCCCCGCCGCCACCCGGATCTGCTCCTTGACCAGGTCGACCCCGGTCACCATCTCCGTGATCGGGTGCTCGACCTGGAGGCGAGCGTTGACCTCGAGGAAGTAGAAGTCGCCCTCGCTGAAGATGAACTCCACGGTGCCGGCGTTGACGTAGCCAGCTGCCCGGGCCGCTTGCACCGCCGCCTCGCCCATCCGGCGTCGCAGCTCCGGGGTGAGGACCGGCGACGGCGTCTCCTCGAGGATCTTCTGATGCCGTCGCTGGATCGAACATTCGCGCTCGCCCAGGTGGACGACGTGGCCGTGCTGATCGGCGATGACCTGGAACTCGATGTGACGCGGTTTGCGCACGTAACGCTCGACGTAGACGGTGGGGTCGCCGAACGCCGAGCGAGCGGCACTCCGGCCGGCCTCGATCGCCGGGATCAGGTCCTCCTCTCGCTCGACCACTCGCATCCCGATCCCACCCCCACCCCCGGAGGGCTTGACGATGACCGGGAAGCCGATCTCGCGGGCCACTCGGGCCGCCTCCTCCGGATCCTCAAGGGAACCGCTGCCTGGCGTGATCGGCACGCCGTGGGCGGCCACCAGAGCCCGCGCCTCCAGCTTCGAGCCCATTGCCCGCATGGCCGAGGGCGGCGGCCCGATGAACACGATGCCAGCGGAGTTGCAAGCCTCAGGGAACTCAGGACGCTCGGAGAGGAAGCCGTACCCGGGGTGGATCGCCTCGGCTCCCACGTTGGCGGCCAGCCGCACGATCCTCTCCAGCTGCAGATAGGACTCGGTCGGGGGAGCACCACCAATGTGGTGGGCCTCGTCCGCGTAGCGGACGTGGACGGCGTTCCGGTCGGCATCGGAGTAGATGGCAATGGTCCGGATGCCGAGCTCGTGGCAGGCCCGCATGACCCGGACCGCGATCTCGCCCCGGTTGGCCACCAGCACCTTCGAGAAGAGCCGCCTCATTCTCTGTCTCCCAAGTACCACTCGATCACCGCCGTCATCTCCTCGTCGCCGTGCCGCTGCGCCGCCTCCTGGTAGAGCTCCCGGGCGAGTGCCACCGCTGGCATCGAGGCCCCAGCCCCATGACCCAACTCCAGGGCCAGCGAGAGGTCCTTGACCATGCCAATGAGCTCGAACCAGGGAGGCCGGTGGGTTCGGTCCAGGTAGCCGCGGCGACGGACCTCCAGGTAGGGCATGGTCCGGCACAGCAGCTCGAACGCCGCCTCTCGGTCAAGCCCGGCGCGGCCGGCTGCGGCGAGTAGTTCCGCCGCCAGCAGGCTGCTGCCTCCGAGCATGGCGTTGTTGATCAGCTTCAATCCCTCCGCCTGGCGCCGGTCGCCGACGTAGCGGGGCTGACCGAACGCGCCCAGCACCGCTCGAACGCGCTCGAGAGCGGAGTCGGAACCCCCGACGAGGACCAGGGCGGTGCCGTTTTCCAGGGCCGGGATGGAGCCGACGATGGGAGCGGCCAACAGGGCGGCACCTGCCCCCTCGATCCGAGGCGCCAGCTCCTCCAGCACCTCCGGCCCCCCGGTCGTCATCTCGCAGTAGACCTGTCCCGCGGTCGGCCCCAGCTGCTCGTACACAGCCCGAACGGAATCGGGGTCGAAGAGGATGCTCAGCACCACCTCCGCCCCCCGGGTCGCCTCCAGCGGCGTCTGGGCGACGGCACCCACCCCCAATGCCCGGGCCCGCTCCAGGGTCCGGTTCCAGACCCGGAGCCCGAACCCGGCTGCGGCCAGCCGTCGGGCGATGGCCGAGCCCATCTTGCCGGTTCCGAGTAGGGCGACCTCCACCGTTCCCCAACCCTAGCAAGGAGGGCGCCGACCCGAACCAGCGGGTCTTCCGGCACCGCCCTCGCCATCGAGCCCTCGACCCAGGAGTCCCCGGAACGGGGAGGGCAAAGGGGGCTGCCTCGGACGGGTTCCGAAGGGTGGGGATGTTGGCCTTCTCCCACGGTTGCAGCCGGGGATTCCCGGCCAGACAACATCAAGGCTGGTCGAGCACCACGGCCGGGCGCGACTGAACGCCCGGACGGCGGAAACCGGGGGACCTGCAGGGCAGTACCCGCGGTCAGCCGATGGTGACCAGAGCCTGGTCGGGGCCGACCACGTCGCCCTCCTTGACGTGCACCTCCAGCACCCGCCCGGGCTGGGTAGCGACGATGTCGTTCTGCATCTTCATCGCCTCCAGGACCGCCACCACGTCACCAAGCGCCACCTCGTCGCCGACCTTGACCGGCACCTTCACGATCAGCCCCTGCATCGGGGCCTTGATCGCTCCGTCTCGAGCGCGGGGCGCCGGTGTGGGAGCGACGACCGATGCCGGCACCGGGGCTGGCGCCGGGGCCGGCGTCGCCGACACCGCCATCCCTGCCCCCGTCACCCGGACCCGGAAGACCTCTCCCTCGACCTCCACGTCGAACTCTGCCGTGGTCGTCGGGGGGACCTGGACAGTGAGCGGCTCGCTCTCTGCGTCGGCGGTGCCGGCCTCCGCCGCGGCCTCGGACAGGTCTTGCTCCTCCACCTCGGCCGTGGCCTCGACCGCGGCCTCTCGCGCTGTCCGAGCCCGGAACAGGTCCATGGCCAGGGCCGGAAACATCAGATAGGTCAAGAGGTCGCGGTCGCCATCGGGCAGGCAGCGACGCCGGAGCTGCTCCCGCGTCTTCTCTACCTGCTGCTCCAGGAGATCGGCGGGGCGGACCGTGATCGGCTCGTCATAGCCCAGCACCAGGCGCCGGATTGCGGAATCCGCAGGGCGCGGCGGCTGCCCGTACAACCCCTGCAGGTAGTCCTTCAGCTCCTGGGTAACGGTTTGATAGCGCTCGTCCCCGAGCACGTTGAAGACCGCCTGATCGGCGATCATCTGCCGGAACGGGGCGACCAGGGGCGGATAGCCCAGCTCCTCGCGGACCCGCTCTACCTCGGCCAGCGCCTGTGGAAGGTGCGAGCCCGCATTGTGGCGCTCCAGGTGCTCGCGCACCTCCTCCAACAGACGCCACGGCATCCGGTGCAGCAGCACCTGGGCGTTGTTCACCTGCTCCTGGACGTCCTCGAGGTGGCGCCGCCGGAGGGGCTCCAGCTCCTGGCTGGCAGCCGTCAGCCGCTCCAGGTCGACGCCGGTCTCGCGGGTGCCGGCGAGGGCAGCGACCAACGCCTCCGCGCCCGGCAGGGAAGGTCCCCAGGCCAGGGGAGAGAGGGCGACGTCCAACATCCCCACCCCTGCCTCCAGCGCCGCCAGGCAGGCCATCGCCGCCATCCCGCCCCAGCAGTGGACGTGAAGCCCTACTGGCACGGTGACCGCCCCGGTCAGCGCCGTCACCAGCTCCCGGGCCGCTTCCGGCCCGAGTAGGCCGGCCGGATCCGCCACCACCACCGCCTCCGCACCCAGCGCCTCCAGGCCCCGTGCCTGGGTGCACCAGTAGGACCGGTCATGAGCCGGGCCAATCGCGTAGCACAACGTTCCCTGGACCGCGGCCCCTGCCGCCCGGGCGGCCGCGGCCGCGGCTTCCAGATTGCGGAGGTCGTTGAGCGGGTCGTAGAGGCGAACGACGGAGATACCGGCGGCGACCACCATCCGCATGAACAGCTCGACCGCGTCGTCGGCAAAGTTGCGCGGACCGAGCAAGCTCTGGCCCCGCACCAGCGCCAGACGCGGGGTGAACGACGTCGCCTCAACCAGCCTGTCGAGCTCCGCCCAGGGATCGGCGCCCAGCCGTAGGCGGGCTTCGAAGGTCGCCCCACCGAACACCTCCAGGGTGGCAAAGCCGGCCCGGTCCAGGTGCTCCGCCACCGGCATCAGCTCCTCCACCCCCAGCGCCCCGCCCAGCACCGACTGGTTGCCGTCGCGGAGGGTGACGTCGGCGAGCCTGACCGGCACTATCGGGCGGCCAGAGCGGCGCGCCTGGCACGGTGCCGCTCGGCAACAGTGGGGTCGGCCACTCCCAGGATGCGGGCCGCCAGCCAGGCTGCGTTCCGAGCCCCGGCCTCGCCGATGGCCACGGTGGCTACCGGGATCCCGGCCGGCATCTGCACGATCGAGTAGAGGGAATCCACCCCGCCCAGGTGGGGCGTGGGCACCGGGACTCCGATCACGGGCAAGTCGGTCCAGGCGGCCACCACTCCGGGGAGGTGGGCGGCGCCGCCGGCGGCAGCAATGACCACCCGCAGCCCCCGCTGCCGGGCGCTGGTGGCCCATTCCATCACCCCGGCGGGATCCCGGTGGGCAGAGCAAACCTTGAGCTCGGCTTCGATGCCCAGATCCTCCAGCTGCTTCATGCAGGACTCCATCAGCGGGAGATCCGACCTGGAACCGACGACGACGCCGACGTCAGCCACGTACTGCTTCCAGTGCGATGTCCTTCCGAAAGTACGCCGAGTCGAATCGTACTCGGACCGCTCCCGAGAGGGCGGCCAGACGGGCGTGCTCGACATCGGGTCCCAGCCCCACCACGGTCAGGACCCGCCCGCCTGAGGTGACCAGTCCCCGACCTGGCGCGAACCGGGTCCCGGCGTGGAACACCAGCACCCCGCGCGGGACCGCGCCCAGCCCCTCGATCACGAACCCGGTCTGATAGCCGTCCGGATAGCCGCCCGAGGCGACCACCACCCCGACCGCCGCCTCCGAGCCCCACTCCACCATGGGCCGAGCCGAGAGGTCCCCCTCGGCTGCAGCCAGCATCAGCGGCACCAGGTCCGACCGAAGCCTGGGCAGGATCACCTGGCACTCCGGATCCCCGAAACGCGCGTTGAACTCCAGCACCCGAAGCCCGTGAGGGGTCAGCATCAGGCCAGCGTAGAGGACCCCCCGGTAGTCGAGGCCGCGTCGCGCCAGTTCCCGCACCGCCGGAACCAGCACGCAGTCGGTCGCCTCCGCCAGCAGCTCGGGGTCGACGCCAGCCGGGGGCGAGTAGGCACCCATGCCCCCGGTGTTGGGACCCTGGTCGCCGTCCCGCGCTCGCTTGAAGTCGCGAGCCGCCTCCAGGAGCAGGACCCTGCGTCCGTCGGTGACGCCGAAGACCGAGAGCTCATCGCCCTCCAGGCGTTCCTCGACCACCACGGTGGCCCCGGCCCGGCCGAAGGCGTGCCTGACCAACATCGCGTCGATCGCGGCCTCGGCCTCCTCCTCGCTGCCGCACACCACCACCCCCTTGCCCATGGCCAACCCGTCCGCCTTCACCGCAACCTGCCCGCGGAACTTGCGGGCGAAGCGCCGGGCCGGCTCCGGTTCGCTAAAGGCGGCCCACTCGGCGGTGGGGATGCCTCCCCTCGCCATCAGCTCCTTGGCGAAGGCCTTGCTGCTCTCGATCCGGCCGGCATCGCGGCCGGGCCCGAAGACGGGGATCCCGGCGTCGCGGAGGGCGTCCCCCACCCCCGCCGCCACCGCTGCCTCCGGCCCCAGCACCACCAGCCCCACGTGCTCCTTCCTGGCCACGCGGACCAGCTGGGCGGGATCGTCGGCGGGAACGGGCAGGTTGCGCGCGATCCGGCCCGTGCCTCCGTTGCCCGGGGCGACGTAGACGCGAACCACGAGGGGCGATTGCAGGCACTTCCAGGCCAGCGCATGCTCTCGTGCCCCGGAGCCCACCACCAGCACCCGGAGTCCGGAGCGGCTCATCGACGCCCGTGCCGGTCCCATCCTCTTCTCAGGTGCTCTGTACGCTGACCGGCCAGAGTCTAGCCGGCGTTCACTCCCATTCGATCGTGCCCGGGGGCTTGCTGGTGATGTCGAAGACGACCCGGTTCACACCCTCCACCTCGTTCACGATCCGGTTGGAGATGCGAGCCAGGACCTCGTAAGGGAGCCTGGCCCAATCCGCGGTCATCGCGTCCTCGGAGGTGACCACTCGGACCGCCACCAGGTTGGCATACGTCCGATCGTCGCCCATCACCCCCACCGTCCGGATCGGGGTCAGGATCGCGAACGATTGCCAGACCTGGCGGTAGAGGCCGTTGCGCTTGATCTCGTCAACCACCACCCAGTCCGCATCGCGGAGTACCCGCAGCCGCTCAGGGGTGATCTCGCCCAGGCATCGGACGGCGAGGCCGGGCCCCGGGAACGGCTGTCGGAAGACCAGGTCTTCGGGCAGGCCCAGCTCCAGTCCAACCGCCCGCACCTCATCCTTGAAGAGGTACCGAAGCGGCTCGATCAGACGAAAACGGAGCCCGGCCGGGAGCCCGCCGACGTTGTGATGGGTCTTGATCCGGGCCGCCCCTGGGAAGGTATCGCCGGCGGTGGACTCGATCACGTCGGGGTAGAGCGTGCCCTGGGCCAGGAAGTCGGCTCCCTGCCCGGCTCCCAGCGCTCTTGCTTGCTCCTCGAAGACCTCGACGAATACCCGACCCACCACCAGCCGCTTCTGCTCGGGATCGGTGACCCCACGCAGAGCGGTGAGGAAGCGCTCGGAGGCATCGATGTGCCGGATGTCCATGTCCAGGGTGCCATGCAGGACGTCCAGCACCCGCTGCGGCTCCTCGCGGCGGAGCAGCCCGTTGTCGACGAAGATGCAGGTCAGGCGGTCCCCGATCGCCCGGTGGACCAGGGTGGCAGCGACCGAGCTGTCGACCCCGCCGGAGAGGGCGCACAGGACCCGGCCATCGCCCACCTGCTCGCGGATCGAGCAGACCGCCTCGGCGACGAACGAGCCGGGAGTCCACGTCCCCCGGCACCCGCACACCCGGTAGAGGAAGTTTCCCAGGATCTCCCGCCCTTGGGGCGTGTGCAAGACCTCGGGATGGAACTGGATGCCGAAGCGGCCCTGACCGTCGCCCATGGCCGCTACCGGCGAGTTGCCGCTGCGGGCCAGGACGCGGAAGCCGGGGGGCAGCTTCAAGACCCGGTCGCCGTGGCTCATCCAGACCGGAAGCTGGGCACCAAGCCCGGCGAAGAGGCAGTCCGCATCCACCACCTCGAGCATGGCCGGGCCATATTCGCGCTTGTCGGCAGGCGCCACCTCTCCCCCCAGCTCATGGGCGATCAGCTGCATCCCATAGCAGATGCCCAGCACCGGCACCCCGGCGCGGAGGATCTTCGGGTCGGCCCGGGGCGCGGCCGGCGCATAGACGCTGGCCGGGCCACCACTCAAGACCAGGCCGACCGGCCGACGTGCCTCGAGTTGGGACCATGGGGTGGTCCCCGGAACCAGCTCGCAGTAGACCCGCTGCTCCCGAATGCGCCGGGCGATCAGCTGGGAGTACTGGGAGCCGAAATCGAGGACGAAGACAGTCTCGGGGTGGTGGCCGGGCCCGGGCACCGAGCCGTCAGCTCCCCATGCCCACCTGCTGGGCCCGCTGGAGCAGCTTGCCCTCGGTCGTGATCTCAGGAGCGATCACCATCGGCACCCGCTGGAACTCGCGCAAATCCCGCGCCCCGCAGACCCCGAGCGAGGAGCGGAGGGCCCCGGCCAGATTCTGGCTGCCATCGTCCACCCGGGCGGGCCCGACCAGGATCTCCTGCAGCGTGCCGCGGACCCCGACCTGAATGCGGGTGCCGCGGGGGAGGTTGGGGTCGCTGCTGGCCATGCCCCAGTTGAAGCCGGGGGTTGCGGACTCCGCCGCCCCTGCCAGCGGCGAGCCGAGCATGACTCCGTCGGCACCGGCGGCGATCGCCTTGCACACGTCGGCGCCGATGCGCATGCCCCCGTCGGTGATCACCACCACCCGGCGCCCGCTCCGACGCAGGTACTCCTCGCGGGCCGCGGCCACATCGCAGGTAGCGGTGACTTGAGGCACGCCCACACCCAACACCGCTCTGGTGGTGCAGGCAGCACCGGGACCCACCCCGACCAGGATCCCGGCCACCCCGGTCTCCATCAGCTCCAGGGCGGTGCCATAGTCGACGCAGTTGCCCACCACCACCGGGATGGAGACCGACCGGCACAGTTCCTCGAAGGACAGCTCATGCCCCGCCGCCGAGCGGTGGCGCGCGGTCAACACCGTCCCCTGGACCACGAACACGTCCGCGCCCGCCTCCTCGACCAACCGGGCCCGCTCCCGTGCCCGGGCCGGCACCGAGCTGACCGCACAGGGCACACCTCCGGCCTTGATCTGGCGGACGCGCTCGACGATCAGGTGATCCTTGACTGGCTCTCGATAGACCTCGCGCAGGACCTGGTTGACCTCCGCCCGAGAGCAGTTGGCGATCCGGCGAAGGGCTGGGCCCGGGTCGGCGTAGCGGGTCTGGAGACCGTCCAGGTTGAGGACCGCCAGACCTCCCAGGCGGCCCATCGCGATGGCGAACCCGCAGTCCACCACCCCGTCCATGGCGGCGCCCCAGAATGGCAGTGGCAACGAGAGATGGCCCAGCCGAAAGGAAATATCCACCTGGTCGGGGTCGATGGTCACGCGACCCGGGACCAGCGCCACCTCATCGAACCCGTAGGCACGCCGCGCGCAGCGCCCGACCCCGATCTCCAGACTCCGGCCGTCGATCGGAGTCTCGACCTCAGCCACGAGGCCCCGGTATGGGTGCGCGAAAGCGTAGGCAGGGGACGATGAACCGATTATATGTGCTGAGTTCGGCTACCCAGGCCACCGGCAGCGGATCGCGAGCCCGAGCTGCCGCCGGATCTCCGCGATCCCGGGCACGGTCATGCGCTGGCCTGTCAGTAGCCTGATAGTCCTAGCAGCCGGTCCAGGCTGGCGACTCACGCGGCAATTCGGTCGTGACGACGTCTTCGAGGACGTCGAGGTCGGTGCGGGCCAGGTCATCTCCAACACCCGCTTGGTGGGCCGAGTGCTGGCCGAGGGGAGCCGGGTGCTGAGCCAGTTCGCCGCTCGTCTGGAGGCAGCCAGCAGGCGCGGGCGGACGTGTTCCCGGACTGGGCTCTGGTAGATTGCGACGCCTGGATCCGGTCGCTTGAAGCCCAGGGGGAGGGGCTGCGATTCGAGCTGACGCATCCCGACGAGCTCCTGAAGGCACTGGTGGACGAGAGCGACTTCAGCGACGGCCATCCTGGCCCCGGCGATCGGAGAGCCGCTGTCGGGGCTAGTCCTGGGGGTGGTGACGGACGGGAGGAGGTGGCCGATGATGGGCTGGACGCCGCCGCCCAGGCAGCGCGCACTGCGGGCGAGCCGAGTGCCACCGCCGGGCTCTCCGAGCCCGAGCCGCAATCGCGAGGCGATATCGGGAATGGCCTCGACCTCACGGTCCGGCTACGAATGCGGCAAGATACCGCTGTCATGAACCGCCAGCGAAAGCAGGCGGCTTGTCCCTGGCGCCTCCGGGGCGTTCCCGGAGTCCGAGACCTTCGGCTGCATGACGACAGCCCTGGCACGGATGAGCCGCGCCGCGTTGTGGTCGGCAGGCGCAGCCAACCCACACGAAACACATTGGAACTCGGCCTGGGAGCGGCGGTTGGCCTTGTCGACCGTCCCGCACTCCAGGCAGGTGCAAGAGGTAGTGCGAGGATCCACCAGGACGACCGGGACCCCCGCACCCTGGGCCTTGTCGGCGATGAAGGCGCGAAGCTGGCCCAAGCTGCAGTTCGCGTGTCCTCGCTGCCGGCGACCAACCGTTTCCCCGCTTGCGATGCCGAGGAGGTCCTCCAGGGCGATCCCGTTCGAGGTGCCTTTCGCCTTGGCGACGGCACGCTTGGCGATGCAGTGGCTGGTGTCAGTCTGGAACCGACGCTGACGGCCGGGGATCTGACCGAGCTGGCGGCAGCCTTCGTTCCCTTCCACTGGAGGTGCCGGCGTCGATGGGCGGAGAGGCGGCGCTTCGTCTCGACCTGCTCACCGCTGAAGGTCTCGCCGTCCGAGTCGGTGGCGAGGTTGACGATGTCCAGGTCGATGCCGAGGGAGTCCGGGAACTCACCGGCAGGGGCGGGTGGCGTACAGGGAGAACACGTTGGGTCGCAGGATCAGGTCCGCCTGGCCACGGATGCGATCCCTGCGGGCCTTCTGGTACTCGCCGAAGCGGGAGGGGATGACCTGGCGACCGCTCAGTGTCAGCAGGCTGACATGATCCGGCGCCTCCCAGGGCATGATCCGCTGGTCGGAGGGCACCGCTCCGTGCGGACGGAAGCGGGGATGGACGGATGTGTCGCGCTGGTACGCCTGGCAGACCCTGGAGATGGCTCGGATCGCCCTCTGGGCGCTGAGTCCGGAGCGTGCTCGGATCGCGCCAGAGATGAGGCGTTGGAGTCGGATCTTGTTGGCGGTTGGCTCGCGCAAGGCGAATTCGGCGATCCAGTTGCAGGCTTGGTTGAAGTGCACCATGGTCAGGAGCAGAGCGGCGTGCTGGTCGGCCGAAGGTCCGAGCTTGAGCGCGAGCGTCAGCTTCGTGTCTCGAAGTACATGATCCATAGAGCGAACCCTCCGATTCCTCTGTCGCCTGAAGGCGACAGCCTCCTCGGATGTTTATGGTGAAACGGCCCCGCAATCAGTGGCGGCTCGGTCTGGACCAGGTCGGCCCACGAGGGCTGGCTCTGCTGGCGGCGGTGGCCATCCTTGGACTTGGCTTGGGAGTCCACGGCTACGGCGCAAGCCAGAAAGCGGCATCTGATGGTCTGGCTCCTGTCGGCGGGCGACAAGGCATCCGCAGCACGCCCGCTACCGCTGCCACGCCAGCCTCCTCCCCCAATCCGACGCCTTCCCCGAGCCCGGCGGCACAGCGGGGACCGAAGCTCGCCGACAGCCAGTACGCGCCCTATGCGTTCCAGATCTATCCCGGGCCGCTCGACCAGGGCACCCGTCAGGCGCTGGCCGGCTTCCACATTACCGTCCAATCAGTCAGCGGGGGTCTTGAGGTTCTGGTGCAGGTACTCGGCAGCTCTCAGCCGCCATTCAGGCAGACGTACTCCGGTGCGGCCCGCATTTACTTCATCGAGGCCAACATGGGAGACGACTCGGGCAACAGCGAGTTCAACCTCGGTGACGACGGCTTGATTGCAACCGACGCGCAAGGGACGATCCTCAAGTGACAGGCAAGGGTAAATTGCAGACGCGGAGAGTCGCAGGGAGAGACAGGGTTCGTCGTAACCGGCTCGGGAATGAGAACCTGGATGTTGTGTCAGGTTCTCAGCCCGAATCTCGCCTCGTGCAGTTGCTCCAATTGCTGGAGCGGTGGGGGCCAACCGCCGGCCGCTATTTGCTCGGTGTCGTTTTCTGCTGGTTCGGGATTCACGAAGTGTGGCATCCCTCCCTGTGGACAGGCTACGTCCCCATCTTTGCCACCGGGTCGCAGGTCGCCCTCGTGCTGGTGGTTCTCCACGGAGATCTGCTCTTGCTTCTGAGTGCGGCGCTCCTGCTGGGTATCGCGCCGCGCCTGGCTGCGTTGATCGGGTCTGGGCTGTTGTTCGAGATTGTGTGCTCCTTGATCCTGCCCTATGGCCTCAACGACATCGCGATGCGCGACCTGGGTATCCTCGGGCTGGCGGTGACCGTCGCCGCAGGCAGACACCGGCTGCTCATCAGTACCTGACAACACTCTGAATCAGACTCACTGGGACTCTCAGTGCCATGGTCCACTGCCGCCATGGTTCCGGCAGACATGGCCGCCCCCGGGCGGCCTCGGGCGGAAGCCGACGCACCCGGGCATTCAAGGAGGTTATGCCTGCGACGACGCCGCATGCTTCACAGTCAAGGCAACCGAGCGCGGACCCTCGGCGGGGAAAGAAGAAGAAGAAGGTGACCGTGGCTCGCCTCTCCTCGGTGCGGCCGTCGCCGGCCGCTGGTGCATCGAGACGGCCGAGGCGGCTGGGAACTTTTGGACCAGGGCAATGGGCGCGATCCTCGACGGCTACCAAGATTCCGGCGCAGTGCGCCGGCCTTTCGCAGATGGTGAAGCGCCGTGCTGCCCGCCTGGGCGCCCGGATACGCTTGTTCTGTCTGCTGATGGACTAGGCCGGGGGGAACCCGGTGACCGGATGGCAGGACCGCAAGAATCAGGCGGCCCGAACGTCAACCAGCCAGCGGTCAGCGCGCCGACCGGGAGCCCCCGCCCTTCAGGGCGGGGGAATGTCAACCAAACGAGGGGCGCTCAAGAAGCTGGTCGATAACACCGTCTACGAGTGCCCCTCGTGCGACGAACGCCTCCTCGGTGCTTACGGCTGTGAGGGGCTGCAACCTCTGGTGCGCAAGCTCGGACTCGGCATCGACCACGAGAGCGAGATCGTCCTGATCACCGGGCTTTTGGCCCTGGCGCCCGGTGTCGGAAGGTGATGCCTGTCCTGATACCAACACTGTCACCGAGGATGACCATGGCCCGCATGGATGCACCACTTGACCGGACGTGGCCGGCAAGAGCCCGGCGGAGGCGGCGAAACTGCAGCGAGCGGTCCAGGGACTGGTGGATCGCCCGACCCACCTCCTGATGGCGCAATTTGGCGCTGAGGTCATCGGGGAAGAGCAGCAAGGGTCCACGACCTGCAGCGGATAGCGGAGCCGCTTCCCGGCCACTTATCGCGGAACGCACTCGCCGCCCTCTCGGCCAAAACCGAATACGGACCGGCGATCAAGTTGAGAGGATCTTGAGATTTGGGTGGGCGGCAGCAGCACCGGGTTTCCGGGCCACCTGGTAGCAGTCTCCGACCGCGGTCTCGTCTTACCCAATCTGGGTGAGATTTCCGCGAGGCTCCGGCCGGCCGAGGTGATCGAGACATTGCGCGCCGGTAGCCACCGTTGGGCCGTGACAGCTTTCTCCCCTCCGGACGGATCTCCTGAGGTGGAGGTGGAGGTAGGAGACCCATGACGGATCGTCTTAGGGTGGCAATCAGTGTGGGAGATACCGCCGAGCGCGCCATGGTCAATCGCACGACGCTCTACGTGCATTATCAGGACAAATATGATCCAGTCGTCAGTATGTGCAAAGATGCAATAGCTCTCCGTCAACCTGGGGCCGGCACAGGAGAGCCCTGCGCGCATCAGCCCGGGGGGGCCGATAGCCGTCCAGCGAGCGGAAGGCGGCACTGCTCATCTCCAGTGCCAGTGCCGCCATCTCGAGCACATATCCGACAGCTTGTCCTGCTTTGATACCGAGCGCGAGGGCAGGCTGGAGGAGGTGATCCGGGGCGAGTTCGACCTACCGGTCGGGGATTGGGGCGCCCCTCGCATCGGCTCCTTCATGCCCAGCGACACCCGGGCCGGGGATGACCAGGATCTGCGAACTCGTGCAGCCCAGCGGCGCACTTGCCGCCGATGAGGCTATGGAGCTGATGCACCGTGCCACCCGCGAGTTCGAGGAGCACCGAACGGTCTGGCCCATGGCCATCGCGTAGGCCGCAAGCCGGGCTGACGATCGCGGCAACCAGCGCCGGCGATGCCCAGGGAGCAGTTGCGGGCCGGTCGAGGGGCACGGTCAGGGCTCCGAGGACGAGGCCCGGCACATGGTCTTCTTCGAGCGCTGGTGGCGCGAGGTGGCGAGAGGCGACACCGCCACCTGAAGACACTGCCCGACGAGGTGCGTCCGACCGTGAACGAGGCTACAACGCCCTCTTCTATCCGAAGTTCCTGAGCGACGTGGACTGACCGCGAACTTGGGCCGGATATGCACGCTCTGGCTACAAAGCGCCGATCGTGGGTCCAGGGTCGCATCCAGTGCCACTGCGACGCAACCGCTACCGGCTACATCTGCATCAGCACGCCAAGTTCAAATCAAGTTCAGCGCTTCGGGGGACTTCGGTTCTATGACCGGCTACCCGGGGTCGCCCAACGCGTGGCCTCCAACGCAACCGACTGTGAGGCGTTCGTCGAAGGGGTGGTGATCTACCACCTGGTCATCGAGGGGACGCTGGCCCTCACCGGGCAGCGGTTCGAGCTTAACACCGTGCGGGAGCGGGCCCGCACCCACATGGGCCTCTACCAGGGATTCACGGCCGTCGCCCGGGACGAGTCGCGCCACGTCAACTTCGGCATCAAGGTCCTGCACGACGCCGTACAGGAGGAGCCGGCGCGGTTCGCCCCCCTCATCCAGCGCACCCTGGTGGAGTGCCGGCCGCTCATCTCGGGCACATTCAGGCCCCTCGATCCCCGCCACCTCACCGGGTACGGTCACAGCGAGCAGGACCTGCGCAAGTTCGGCCTCAACTCGCTCAACCGCCGCCTGCGGGCGATCACCATCAACCTGGCCGCCTGATCCCGACCGGGCCATCCCGCCCTCTCCCCGGTGGGATGTTCCGGTCGATGCGACAGGAAGTCGGTGTCGCACCTTGATTCCAGGTGCTACACTTGGCACATGCCAACCCGCCGTCGTCGCCACGTCATCACCGAGACCGCGCAGGTGGCCCGGGCTCTGGACGACGCCGCCGAGCGCTGGCCTGCCGACCTGCACCGGCGCTCCCGGCTCCTCCTGCGTCTGCTCGAAGAGGGCCACCGGGCGATCCTCAGGGATCGTGAGCATCAGCGAACCGAGCGTGAAGAGGCGATCCGTCGCACGAGCGGTGCGCTCACCGGCCTCTACGGGCCGGGATACCTGAGGCGGCTCCGCGAGGACTGGCAGGCGTGATCGTGCTCGATGCCTGCGTCTTGATCGCCCACCTGGATGCCGCCGATCCTCATCACGACCGGGCGAGCGCCCTCCTGCTGGAGGAGGCGAACTCGACCTTCGCCGCCAGCCCGATCACCCTGGCGGAGGTCCTGGTCGGGCCAGCTCGTGCGGGGCAGCTGGAGCCGGCCGCCATCGCTCTCCGTCAGCTCGACCTGATCACCGTCCCTCTCGGCGAGGACGCCCCCATACGGCTGGCCGGGCTACGAGCCAGCACCGGCTTGAAGCTGCCCGACTGCTGCGTCATCCTCGCGGCCGAGCAGGAACGGGGATCGGTGGCGACCTTCGACGACCGGCTGGCTTGGGCGAGCCGGCAGCGTGGGCTCCTGGTGCGAGACCGGTAGGCCGATCGCCCACCGACGGCCGGCGGGGCCGCGCCGCTATTCCCCGAGCGCCCGCTCCATCTAGCGGCGGGCGTCCCGCTCTGCCATCGCCTCCCGCTCTGCCATCTCCAGGCAGAGGGCGACATGCCACCGCCCGGCCGCGCAGCAGACGATCGTCCTCTTGACCTTTCCCGTCAGCGGGCGCGTCCAGCGGAAGCGGACCTCACCCAGCTTGGGCAGAAAGAGAGCGCCCCAGCGGCGATTCAGCCTCCGTACCTGGACTCCCTGCGGGAATCGAAGTCCTACCGGGCGGCCTTTGCGCTTCAGCGCCGACTCCCTCGGCAACCCGGCCCAGCAACGTTGCCAGGCAAGGTCGAGGTCGGTCAGGATCTGTTGCGCTACCTGGGCCGGGAGATCCGCGATCCAGTCCATCTCCCGGCGAAGCTCGGTGAGCTCCCGACACTGACTCATCTTGGTGGGTGCATGGGGTTGGTGGGTGCATGGGGCCACCATCGTCGCTGGTCGCGGGCGAGGTTCCAGAGGTACCGGGCCGTGCCAGTCCATTGCGTCAACCTCGCCGCCTGTTCGGTGGTCGGGTACAGACGGGCCCGATATCCTCGGTTCACTGTCCATCAGGATACTTGGTCTATGGGGGCGGCCACTCGGAAATCCGAACCGGCAGACACTGCACTTTCTCCTCCACGCCCACTTGGTCTCCGTGACCAAGTACCGGCATGGGGTGCTGCAGACAGAGCACCTCGATGCCTTGGAGAAGATCTTCCGGTAAGTCTGTGGGGACTTCGAGGCCGAACTACGGGAGTTCAACGGCGAGGGCAGCCATGTCCATCTGCTGGTCACCTCTCCGCCCAAAGTGGCGCTGGCCAAGCTGGTCAACTCGCTGAAGGCTGTCTCCTCGCGGCTCTCGCGGCGCGACTTCCCCGAGCTGGAACGGCGCTTCTGGCGGGGTCACCTGTGGTCGGCGAGCTATTTCGCCGGATCAGTCGGAGGCGCTCCACTCAGCGCGCTCAACCAGTACATCGAGCAACAGCAGCGTCCTCCCGGCGGCGCTTCACCACCGGCCTGAAGGCCGCGCACTGCGCCGCAATCTCGGTAGCCCATGCGCAAGCGCGTGGCGAGAGCCGAGGACAGGCGGCGGTGGTTCTCCTTAGAACCCCCGGCTCTAGCGGGACTTTCACGCTGGAGGGCTGAGTTCGAATACGAGGGCGCCTTCTTGGCGTAGCCCCTATCAGGGAGGGGCGAGCTTGTCGGCGCCGGAGATCTGGAGTAGCTGCTGTTGTTGGGGGCT
>CADDZO010000008.1 GCA_902812395.1 bacterium
GGGCAGAGCGGACAGGCCTCGGCGGGGGGATGGTAGGTGCGATCCTGACGCCAGGGGGCGACCGTCACCCACTCCTGGAGCAGCGGGTGCCAGCGTAGCTCGCTCGGTGTCTCGGGGCGCCAGCGGCTGGCGGCCGCCGCCGCACTGCCCTCGCCGGAGCCGTACAGGATCAGGTAGCGGCCGTCCGATTTGGGCAGCACCCGACGCCCCAGCCGGGTCGCAGGCCGCATCACCTGGCCGTGGCACTCGCCTGCCCGAGCGCCATTCTCACCGCCTCGGCCGCGTCGGCGGCCACCGGCAGGCCCTCCAGCACCCAGCCATCCAGGCAGACCACGGGCCGCTCCCGGCGCCGGGCCAGCCCGATCTCGCTCAGGGTTCCCCAGCCGCCTCCGATCGCGATCACGGCGTCGGCGGCACAGGTCAGGATCGCGTTGCGGGCCTCGCCCAGACCGGTGGCCAGGGCCAGGCTCAGGTAGCGGTTGCCGGAGCTGCGATCGGGTCCGGGCAGGATCCCAACGACGGTCCCACCCGCTTCCGCTGCCCCCCGGCTCACCGCTTCCATCACCCCGCCAAGGCCACCGCAGAGCACCACCGCTCCGAGCTCGGCCAGCATGCGCCCCACTTCTTGGGCCAGCTGGCGCTGCCGCGGGCTGGGGGAGCTGGTGCCACAGACAGCGACGTAGCGGGGCGACCGGACAGCATCGGGGGGCGTCACCGGCTGGAGTCTAAGCCGTGGCGCGGCGCCCCCGCCTATACTCGAACCATCCACCACCGGTGGAAATCCGCCGCCGATGAGGCAAAGGAGGTGAGGCAGCAGTTGGAACACGGTAGTCGTGGGACCGACCGCCTCGTTTGCCCGCCGGGAGTGTCGGAGGGTCTCCTCTAAACGCTTCCGAAATCCCTGCCCGGCTCCTGGAGTCGGAGGTGGGAGGTTCCGCGAGCGAAGATCCGTCGTGACGGATGGCGAGCCCGGTCGTCGAGCCGGCCGGGCTCATCTCATCTCCGCCGGCGGTGATGACCGAGGATCTCGCCGAGCACATCAACCGCATGCCCAGCGGATGGGTCCGCGAGATGGGGATCCGAATCCTCCTGGCGACGCCCGAGGAGGTCACCTGCGAGTGGGAGGTGACGGAACGGCATCTCCAGGGGTACGGCATCGTCCACGGCGGGGTGCACTGCGGTGTGGTTGAGACCCTGGCCTCGATTGGGGCGACGCTGGTAGCGCAGCCCAGGGGGCAGCGGGTGGTGGGTTTGGAGAACTCGACCTCGTTTCTGCGTGCGATTCGCCGCGGCCGGCTGCGGGGGGTGGCCCGGCCGGTCCATCGGGGCCGCACCAGCCAGGTGTGGGAGGCCCGGATCGTGGACGAGCTGGACCGGCCGGTGGCGGTGGGCAGGGTACGGCTGCTCTGCCTGGACCGGGAGCGGCCGCTGGCGGGCGAGCTCTTCGACTCGGTGGAGCTACCGAAGCCAGAGCCCTGATTCCCTGCCTGCGGACCCGGTGCCATACTGTGCCAGGAGGGGTGAGCGGCAGCGGGCGTCAAGGGGAGGGAGGGGAGTCGAGGCGCCAGCGGCTGGTGAAGGCAGCCAGGCAGCTCCTGAACCAGCAGCCGGAGGCCGAGCTCTCGATACGGCAGGTGGTGCGGGCAGCCGGGCTCGGCCTGCAGGAGTTCTCCGAGTTCTTTCGGAGCAAGGACGAGCTCCTGGTAGCGGTCGGGCAGGAGCTGCTGGCCGAGCTCCGAGGGGCCCTGCTGGAAGCGCGCCAGCGCTCGCTCCGCTCCCCGGACGACGAGCAGCGAACCCGAGAGCAATTCGAGCGAGCGGTGCGGTTCATTGCCGCCAACCCGGCCTGGTTCCACCTCTCGGTCCGAAGCGGAGCTGGTACCCCCTCGCCGCTGGGCCGGGCGGAGCGCTACGCCCAGGGCAACCTGCGCCAGGACCTGGCGCGAGAGCTGGTGGACCGGGGCTACCCCAACGAGACCCCGGCCGACATGCGGCGCCTGTTGATGATGGCCGACTGTTACATCGCAATGACCGAGCGCCTGGCCCAGGGCCACCTGGAGGGCTGGTACCCGGAGCTCGACGAGATCCTGGACGTGTTGGTCCTGTTCACCCGGGGGCCGCGCGACTACCGGCTCGCCCATCGGCGCAACGGTGGGCGGCCGACACCCCGCTCGCGGCCCTGATCCCGGGTGCATTCCCAGACGGACAACGGCCAGGAGCGCAGGTGGGGCCAACTCAGAGGAGCATCTGCGCACCATGAGTCGCGACCTCACCCCGACCAGAGACCTTGCACCGGGGCGGCAATGCTGTTTCCTCCAAGCGGGATGCCTCGAGACGGCTCGGGGGGTGAGGCCGCCGCGCAGCGGCATCCGGAGAAGGCCCTACCGCTTCGACTACGATCGTTGGAGCGCGCCCACTGCCGCGCTGAAGATCCAAGCCGTCGAGTCTCCAAAAAACCCGGGGCGGTTCAACCCAAGCCGAGACCCCGGATGTTGGAGCGCATGCGCAAGCGTGTGGCGAGAGCCGAGGAGAGGCGGCGGTGGTTCTCTTCAGACCCCCGGCTTTGCTTTCGCCATGGGAGAGGTTCAGTCTGCCGGGTCAGCTGCGGATGGAGGAGCCGCGCTATCTTTCCAGGAGCCCGACCCGACTCGGCGATTGAGCACGGCGCAACCGGACCGGACGGTCACTGCACTGGTGGTCACGTGGCGCTCTCGGCCGGGACGGCGCGCAGGAACCGGGAGCTTGCCTTCCCGGAACCAGCGGTAGGCGGTCACGGGATGAACGCCATGTTGCCGTGCCCACTCCTTCCTGTTCACTCCTACATACTATTATAGGCTCGAACGCCAGCAGTTACCGACCCCTGCGGAGCCCGCGCACGGTGGCGGCCCGCTGTCGGAGACTGGACCACGAGGCGCTGCAGCGCCGCCACGGCACCAGTCCTACCCATCGGGGCTGCTCGAGCTGGGGAGGACCTGGCCCGGCGGCGGCCGCAGCGCCGCATTGCCGAGGCCCACTTCCCGCAGGTCAAACGGCCGGGCGAGTTGCGCTTCGAGAAGGCGCCCAGGGTCCCCCGAGCCAAATTGCGCAACTGGCCAGGGGCGAGTACATCGACCTGGCCGAATACGTGCCGCCGAGCGGGGAGCGAGACCGGGCAAGACGATGCTGGCCATCGGGCCGAGGGTGGCCGCCGGCGGGGAGGTGGCAGTCCGCTTCACGACCGTGGCCGCGCTGGTCAACGAGTTCTTGGAGCGTGCCTGGTCAAGTGCTGGATCGCCGCGCGCGACCAGGCAGTTTGCAGATCACTGGGGTTCGTGCAACCGGCTCTGATGTGGCTGCTTCGTGAGTGGCACGAAGTTCCACAAGAGGTCGACGTCTAGCGGCGACATCTCGGTGATCAGATCACGACGCGCGGCTCAGTGCCGGGCCGTGGCGTAGCTGAAGATGATCTGATCGATCAAGTTCTCCACCGGGGCGAGATCGTCGGTGTACACCTGGCCATGATAGGGAGAGCGGCGAAGGTTTCCCTGATAGATGGCGCTGGCCGCCACCTCCTCGACCAGCGGCTCCCGGGCCAGCTCCAGGTTGTGGATGATGTCGCCCATCGTGGTCGGCTCAGTGGTGCCATAGATCAAGGTGTTGGCGTAGTCCGGGGTGTCCACCAGATAGATGTCGTCGAAGACGCTGCGCATGGTGCTGGCCATGGCCGCCACCAGCGCGTAGTTGGTCGCGGTGCGGCCAGCGTTGAGGACGGCAACCCCGCCTGGCCGGAGGTGCTGACGAACCAGCTGGAAGAACTGCTCGGTGGCCATGTACCAGGGGATGTACGGAGCCTGGTAGGCGTCCAGACAGATCACGTCATACCGCTCCCGTGTGGTGGCCAGCCAGTAGCGGGCGTCCGCTACCACCGTGTGCAGCTCGGGCTCGTCGGCGTGGAAATAGCGCTTCGCCACCTGGACCACGGCCGGGTCGATCTCGACCCCTGTGATCTGGACCTGATGACTGTAGGCGGCCACGTACTGACGCACCTCGGTGCCGCCGGCCAGGCCCAGGATCGCGACTTGGTGTGGGACCGGCTCGGTGCGCTGGGCCGGGCGGAAATAGTTGGCGATCAGGAAGTAGTCCCAGGGGCCCCCGGTGAGCGGGCTGTTGGGGTCGTAGATGGAGTGGACGGCCTGGCCCTCGTTGAGCAGCAGCTCCGTTCTCGTCCCGACCTGGACCACCTGGATGAAGTTGTAGGCCGAATCGCGCTCGTAGACGAGCCTCCCCACCTCGGGCGGCTTGGGTCCATAGGGGAGGAAGAAGGTGGCCGCCAGCACCACCGCCAGCAGCAGCGCGAAGATGCGCCGGTTGCGCCAGAGCCCGACCACGGAGATCAGGAGCAAGACGAGGCTGAAGGCGACCAGCGTCACTCGGGTGCCGAAGTCCGGGATGAGGACGAAGACCGGCAGGAAGGTGCCGATGATGCTGCCGACCGTGCTCAGCGCGTACACTGCCCCGGCGGTGTTGCCGCCGTGGCTCACATCACGAAGCAAAAGCCGGATCGCGAACGGAGACACACAGCCGAGCAGCGTCACCGGAACCGCGAAGAGGAGGACCACCGCGGCCAGGGTGCCGGCCACGAGCCCGATGGAGATCTGGGCGAAGCCTTGCTGCGACTTGAGGAGGATGGGGTAGGCGGCGGGCGGGATCAGACCGATCCAGACCCCGGCCCAGGCGGTGAGCTGGAAGAGGAGTTCGGCGCGGGGGAAGCGGTCGGCCAGCCGGCCTCCGATCACGTAGCCGGCGCTCAGGTAGATGAGGATCAGACCGATCAAGATCCCCCACACCGGCAGGCTGGTACCGAAGTAGGGAGCGAGCAGCCGGGAGGCGCCGAACTCCAGCCCCAACGAGACCATGCCGGAGACGAAGACCAGGGGGAGGAGCAGATGGCGCGGTTGCACTCGCCCGGAAGCTTATCCGCTCCCCGCCGGGGGCTCAGGAACCGGGCAGGGTCTCGGCCCAGCGCCGAGCCTGCTCGTCCAGCGGCAGCGGCAGCCGGACCGACACCTCGGCGTAGAGGTCTCCGGGGATGCCACCTTTGGGGTCGGGCAGGCCCAACCCGCGCAGCCGCAGCCGGGTCCCGTTCTGCGTCTGGGGGGGCACCTGCAGCCGCACCCGCCCCTCCACCGTCCGCACCTCGACCTCACCCCCGAGCAGAGCCGTCCGCAACGGCACCGGCACCTGGACGGTGAGATCCTTGCCCTGGCGCCGGAACCCGTCCGCGCGTACCTGGACCCGGGCCCGCAGCCCCGGCACCCGCAACACCGTGCCATCCTCGACTCCCGCCGGGATCCGGACCTCCAGCCGCCGCCCGTCGGGGAGCGACACCACCCGGGCGGTTCCTGTGGCAACCTCGGCCAGCCCGATTTCAATCGTGCGCTGGACCTCCGCCTCTCCCTGGCGCCGGCCGAAGACCGACTCGAAGAGGTCGGCGAAGCCGGCACCGCGACCGCCCCCGAAGCGCTGGCCGAAGCCGCGCAGGATGCCCTCGAGGTCCTGGGCGTCGAAGCCCCACCCTCCGGCGGATCCGGCCCGAGTGTAGGGTGCGTCGGGGTCGATGCTGGCCGCGGCAGCACTACGCCAGCCCTCGCCAAACCGATCGTAGAGGCGCCGCTTGGCCGGGTCGGAGAGGACATCGTGGGCCTCGGAGATCTCCTTGAAGCGGCGCTCCGCCTCCGGATCACCGGGGTTGACGTCGGGATGGTAGCGTCGGGCCAGGCGGCGAAAGGCGCTCTGGATCTCCTTCTGGCTCGCCTGCCGCGGCACCCCGAGCACCCGATAGTAGTCGGCTGCCATCTCCCCTTCATACCAAGGCTGGAACGCCTACTCGCGCAGCGGCAGCACCCGTGCCCGCACTCGCTCCCCCAGCTCCAGGATCCCGAAGGACGGCACCAGCGGATCGCGTCGGTGCCGGATAACTTGCAGCCAGCACCACTCGAACCAGTTCGGCTCCAATCCCAGGCGACGCCGAGCCTCCTGGGGGGAGACCATGTAGACGGCACCGGGGTTGAAGACCAGCGTCGAGCCGACCAGGTCGGCGCGGGCGCGGTGGGTATGGCCGTAGACGATCACGTCCGCCCGCGGCACCTTTCGATGCAGCCAGCCCACCAGGTCCGGGTTGGGCCACCAGCGGCCCAGGGTCACGGTGCCCAAGAAGGTCACCGGCTCCTCCACCAGCCGGCTGCGGTTGCCGTGCAACAGCGCAATCCGCCGGCCGGCCACGGCGACCTCCCGGTAGCGAGGAAGCTGGAGACCGGGGTCGTGGTCCCCACGCACCGCCACCACGGGCGCGATCTCGCCCAGGCGCCGTAACGTGGCCTCGCCGCCCACGTCGCCGGCGTGCAGGATGAGATCCATTCCCTCCAGGCCCCGCATGAGCTCCGCTGGGAGCCGATCCAGGAACTCTGGGCAGTGGGTGTCGGCGACGACCCCGATGCGGACCACCACCCACATTGTTGCGCAGATCCACATCTGATCATCCGAGCTTGACAATTTGGCAAGAAACGATTTCTAATCACTATATGGACGACGAACGCAGGAGGATCCTGGAGCGGGTGGCCGCGGGCGAGCTGAGCCCCGCCGAGGCGGCTGCGCTCCTGGACGAGCTCGAATCCGGGGGGCGGGAGGCGCCCACCACCACCGTCGAGCCGCCACCAGCGGGCTCGGAAGGCCCGGCCCGCCGTATCCGGCTGGTCTGCGCCATGGGCATGGCCGAGGTGATCGGCGATCCCGGGGTGCGTGAGGCGGCCGCCGAGGGCCCCCACGTGGCCCGGCGGGAGGGCGAGATGCTGGTGATCGAGGGCGACGAGCAGGAGGACTGGTGGTGGGGCCATCACGGCTTCACCTTCTCCTGGCTGGGTCGATCCGGCTGGGACCCTCGCATCCGCCCCCGCCGCCCCCGCCGGCCACCGCGGCCGCACGACTGGTGGTGGTGGGTCCCGCGTCAGCTGCGGGTGCGGGTCAACCCCGAGCTGCCGCTGGAGGTCGAGATCCAGGCCGGCAGCATCCTGATCCGCGACCACCGGGCCCCGATCCGGGGCGCGATCCAGGCCGGCCGGGCCACCGTCGAGGGCTTCGCAGCGCCGATAGAGCTGGCCCTGCAGGCGGGCAGCGTGCACCTCCGGGGCCGTATCGATTACGGCAACTCCCGCATCCAGTGCGAGGCCGGAGCGGTCATACTCCATCTGGAGCGGGGCTCGAGCGTGCGCATCAGTGCCACCTCGGCCCTGGGTCCGGTGACCTTCAACGGCCAGCCGGTCCGGGAGCCGTGGACCGTCGGCACGGGCGAGGGCTCGCTCGACATCACTTCCACCATGGGATCGGTGCGGGTGACCAGCGAGGAATGATGCGAGGGTGGCGAGGCAATGACGCGTTGGAGGTGACACGATGAGGGCACCCTCGCGCTCCGCTCCCCGTGACTGCCCGGTCTGCGGGGAGCGGCTGGTCCTGACCCGGCTCAGCTGCCGCGCCTGCGGAACCGAGCTATCGGGCGAGTTCGAGGCCTGTGAGTTCTGCTCGCTCGGCCGCGAGGACCGCGAGCTGCTCAGAGTCTTCCTGGCCTCAAGGGGCAACATGAAGGAGCTGGAGCGGCACCTCGGGGTCAGCTACCCCACCGCCCGTGCCCGCTTCGACCAGCTGCTGGCCCGGCTGGGGCTGGGGGCGGCAGAGCGGTCAGGCCGGGTCGAGCTGCTGGAGCGGCTGGCCCGGGGCGAGATCGACATCGAGGAGGCGATGCGAAGCCTGAGCTGAGGCGCGCTTGCCGTCGGTGGCCGAACGCAATTGCGTCAAGGGAACCAGCGTCGGTGCGGGAGGCGGGGGTCAGGCAAACAGGTGGGCCTCCAGATCCTGGAGGCGGGGCTCCGGCTGGCGCTCGGCCCAGTCCGCGGCCTCGGCAGCCTCCGCCTCCAGCTCACGATGCACCTGCTCGGCCTCGGCTGGCTCGAGCCAGCCCCGATCGGCCAGCCATCTCTCGAAACACGCCACCGGGTCGTGGCGGCGAGCTTCCTCGATCTCCTCCTGCGAGCGGTACCGGCTCTGGTCGTCCTCCGAGGTGTGGGAGTTGATGCGCCAGATCCGCGCCTCGACCAGCGTGGGGCCATCGCCGGCCCGGGCCCGGGCCACCGCCGCCCGTAGCTCCCGATGGCAGGCGGGGACGTCGGTGCCGTCCACCACCACCCCCGCCATCCCGTAGCCGGCAGCGCGCTCGGCCAGGCAGGGGTTACCGGCCTGGAGTTCCAGTGGCACCGAGATCGCGTAGCGGTTGTTCTCGCATACGAACACCACCGGCAGGCGGTGGACGGCGGCGAAGTTGAGCCCCTCATGGAAGTCGCCCTTGGAGGTGGCACCGTCGCCAAAGGTGCACATCACCACCGAGCCGTCCCGCCGCCAGCGCGCCGCGTAGGCGATGCCGGCCGCTTTGGGGATCCAGGTCGCCACCACCTGGCAGGTGGGGGCGATCCGGAGCCGCGGGTGGGCGAAGCAACCGCCGGGGATGTTTCGGCCGCCGGAGAGGGGATCCGCAGCTCGGGCGAAGACGGCCAGCATCCACTCCCGGGCCGTCAGCCCGCGGGCGACCGCGCTGCCCAGCCCGCGGTAGTGCAGAACCAGCCAGTCCTGCTCCTCCAGGACCGCCGCGGCCGTGACCTGGATCCCTTCGTGGCCTCGGGCCGAGCCCACGAACGGAGCTCGACCCTGACGAACCAGGATGTGCATCCGATCGTCCAGGGCCTTGGTCGCGCACATCCAGCGATGGAGGCGCAGGCCCTCCTCGCGGCTGAGTCCGGCCTCAGCCGGAGCCGCCATCGCCGTCGGTCGCCAGTGCCCTGGCGATCTCCGCCACCTCCTCCAGGGACAGGCCCATCCCCTCCAGGTGGCGGTAGTAGCTGCGCTGGAACTCGCCGTGATCGCTCGCCGCTGCCCGCTCCTCGCGCAGCCGCTTCACCTCCTCCATGACCCGTCCCACCAGCTCGGCGCTGGGCCGGATCCCGGCCGCGCGCAGGGCGTGCTCGATCACCATCGCCCCCGAGTGCTTGCCGTAGACGTACCGGACCTCGGCCCCCAGATCCTCGGGCGGGATGAACTGGTAGGTGGCGGGGTGAATGAGCATGGCCGCGGTGTGGATGCCGGACTCGTGGCTGAAGACGTTGAGCCCGATCCCGGGCTCGGTCGGTGCCACCGGCACCCCGGAGAGGCGCTCCAGCTGCCGGGCCAGCTCCCGCAGCCGCTCGTAGCGAAAGCCCGGGATGTCGATGCCGAACAGGTATCGGAGCTGGAGCAGCACCTGGTGCATGGGGGCGTTCCCGGTCCGCTCCCCGATCCCGTTGACGCTGGTGGTGAACACCTCGGCTCCGGAGCCCAGTGCCACCACCGTGTTCCAGGCGCCCAGCCCCAGGTCGTTGTGGAAGTGCACCACCAGGGGGTGGTCGGGGGTCGCCGACTTGATCTCGCGGATGTACTCGCGCACCGCGAAGGGGGAGTAGCAGCCGACCGTGTCCGGGGTCGAGGGTCGGGTTCCTCCCGCCCGCAGGCCCTCGACGTGCAGGCGCTTGACGTACTCGGGGTCGGCTCGAGAGCCGTCCTCGCCCCCGAACTCGATCGCCGTCGCCCCCTGCTCCCGGGCGTAGCGGATCGCGTCGCACATCATGCGCAGGTTGGCCTCCCGGTAGAAGGCGACCGGCAGCTCCAGCCACTCGCTCGCCGGGATCCCCTCCCGCGCGAGCAGGGTCTTGCCCAGCTTGTACTTGAGGTGAAGATCGCTGGCCGAGGTGAAGATGAAGTAGGTGACCTCGTCCCGGGCCACGCCGAGGTCGTCCATGACGCGCATGGTGGCATCGATGTCCGCTGCCGTGCAACGCATCATGCATACCACCTCAAGATCGGACCTCAGCTCGCCTCGGCGCCGGCCCTCCAGCACTCGGCCGACGGTCTCCCGCTCCGAGGCAGACACGGCCGGGAAGCCGGCGTCGATGATGTGCACGCCGATCTCGGACAGGGCCCGGGCTAGCTCGTACTTGTGTCGGGGCGACATCGCCACTCCCGGCATCTGCTCACCGTCGCGGAGGGTGTCGTCGTAGATGCGGATCTGCTCCGGCGGCGGGAAGGCCAGGTCGTGCTGGAAGCGGGACGGCGGACGCACCAACTCCTCCAGCGGCTCCTGCAGCTCGACCGGCTCGTCCATACCTCAGACGATCCCGGCCGCCCGCCGTTCCTGCAGCCGTTGCTGCACCCAGGGAACCAGGCCTCCGGTCTTTAACAGCTCGGCCATGAACGGGGGCAGCGGCTCCACCCAGAACTCGGCGCCGGTGGTGAGGTCGCGAATCAGGCCTTCTTCCAGGTCGACCTCGAGCTCGTCTCCCTGCCCCACCTGACCGGCCGCCTGCGGTGCCTGCACGATCGGGTATCCGAGGTTGATGGCGTTGCGAAAGAAGATCCGGGCGAAGGACTCCGCGATCACGCACGAGATGCCGGCTCCCCGGATCGCCACCGGGGCGATCTCGCGCGATGAGCCGCACCCGAAGTTGGATCCGGCCACGATCAGGTCGCCGGGGGAGATGCGCTGAGCGAAGCCGGGCCCGATCTCGGGCACCCCCTCCATCGCGTGCTCTCCCAGCCGCTGCTCGTCGAGCGAGTAGATCGCGTACTTGGCCGGGATGATCTGGTCGGTGTCGACGTTGTCGCCGAACTTCCAGGCCCGGCCCCGAACCCGTGTTTGGGCCATCGTCACACCCCCACCGGTTGGCGCACAACCTCGGCCGGATGCGTGATCTCGCCGGCCACCGCGCTCGCCGCAGCCACCACGGGGTTGGCCAGGTAGACCAGGGCCTTGGGGTCGCCCATCCGCCCCGGGAAGTTGCGGTTGGTGGTGGAGAGACAGACCTCGCCCTCGCCCAGCACCCCCTGATGGCCGCCCAGGCAGGCCCCGCAGGTCTCTGTCGTCCAGGCCGCCCCCGCCTCCATGAAGATCCGGACCAGCCCCTCGCGTTCGGCCTGAAGGGCGACCTGGTGTGACGACGGGGTCACGATCAGACGCACCCAGGGAGCCACGTGGCGCCCCTCCAGGACCTGGGCGGCCCGCCGCAGGTCGGTGATCCGGGAGTTGGTGCAGGAGCCGATGAAGACCTGGTCCAGCCTGGTCCCGGCCACCTCGTCGATGGGAGCGGTGTTCTCAGGCGACATCGGCCTGGCCAGGGTGATCGGGACCTTCTCGGCATCGATCTCGAAGGTCTGCTCGTACTCGGCGTCGGGGTCGGACGCCACCGGCTGCCAGGGCCGCTGGGCGCGGCCGCGCAGGTACGCCTCAGTGACGTCGTCGCAGGCCATGATCCCGTTCTTGGCCCCGGCCTCGATGGCCATGTTGGTCATGGTCAAGCGGCCCTCCATGTCGATGTGGCGGAGCGCCTCGCCGGTATGCTCCATGGCCTTGGAACGGGCGCCGTCCACCCCGATCATGCCGATCACGTGCAGGATCAGATCCTTGCTCTCCACCCACTCCGACAGCCGGTTGTGGTAGACGAAGCGAAGGGTCTCAGGAACCCGGAACCAGAGCTCACCCAGGGCCAGCACGCAGGCCAGGTCGGTGGAACCGATGCCAGTGGCCAGGCAGTTGAGCGCGCCGTAGGTGCAGGAGTGGGAGTCCGCTCCCACCACCAGCTCCCCGGGCAGCACCAGGCCCCGCTCCGGGAGCACGGTGTGACAGATGCCGCCCTGGCCCACCTCGAAGTACCATCGGATCCCCATCTCGCGCGCGAACTCGCGCGTCATTCGACCGAGCGCCGCCGACGCTGCGTCCTTGGCGGGCTGGAAGTGGTCCTGCACCACGGCCACCCGCTCCGGGTCCCAGACCCGCTCCGCCCCCATCTGCTCTCGCATGATCTTGCCGGCGGGCGGGATGGTCAGATCGTGGCCCATGGCGAAGTCGATCCGGCCCAGCACGAGATCACCGGGACGGACCACTTCCCGGCCGCTGGCCCGAGCCAGGATCTTCTCGCTCATGGTCATGCCCACGGCCTTCACCTCCTCAGTCCCCAAGCCGCCGCAGCACGGCGTCGCCCGCCTCCCTGGTGGACAGCGACCCCCCCAGATCTCGGGTGCACTCGCCCGACCTGATGGCTCCGATCACCGCCTGCTCGATCCTCTTCGCCGCTTCCTCGTCGCCGAGGTGCTCGACCATCATACCGGCGCTCAGGATCGCCCCCAGGGGATCGACCACCCCCTTGCCAGCGATGTCGGGAGCGCTGCCATGGACCGGCTCGAACAGGCCCTTGCCGGTCTCGGGGTTGAGGTTGGCGCTGGGAGCCAGGCCCATCCCCCCCACCAGGGCCGCGGTCAGATCGCTCAGGATGTCGCCGAAGAGGTTGCCGGTGACGAGGACCTCGAAGCGAGTCGGGTCCCGCACCAGCTCCATGGCAGCGGCGTCGACGTAGAGGTGGCGGGCCTCGAGGTCCGGGTGCAGGGCACGCAAATGAGCCCAGCAGTCTTGCCAGAGGCCGCCGGCATGGGCCATGGCATTGGACTTGTCGACCATACAGATCCGGCGCCGGGCGCGGCCGAACGCGTACTCCAGGATCCGGCTCACCCCCCGGTAGGTGTTGAGGTCCTCCTGGACCGCCACCTCCTCGGGAGTGCCGCGCCGGAAGCGCCCGCCCATCCCTACGTACAGACCCTCGGTGTTCTCGCGCACGATGACCAGGTCGATGCCGCGCCGGGAGGGGTCACGAAGCGGCGAGAGGCGGTCGTCGTAGAGGCGAGCCGGCCGCAGGTTGACGTAGAGGTCGAGCTCGAAGCGCATCCGGAGCAATACCTGCGCCGGGTAGCCCACGTCGGGGACGCGCGGGTCACCAATGGCGCCGAAGAGGATGGCATCCGCTCGGGCGATCTCTTGGAAGGTGGCCTCGGACATGGCCGGCTCGCCGCGCAGCAGCGGTCCGGCCCCGACCTCGAACTCCTCGAACTCGTAGCCGAGGCCCAGGGCGCGAAGCACCCGGACCGCCTCCGGCACCACCTCCTGGCCGGCCAGGTCCCCCGGGACTACCGCGACCTGCTTCGGCATCTGGGACGGCGGGAGGCACCCGCGACAACCAACTGGAGCATGGCTGACAGTGTGCACCCCGGCCGCCTCAGGCGCCAAGGCACTCGAACCCGACCTCCCCGAATCGACCGGTGCGCGCCCGGGTGGCGCGCGTCAGCGCCGCCTCAGCACCCGTCTGGCGCGCTCGACGATGGCGGGAGCCGTCAGGCCCCACTTCTCCAGCAGCTCCTCAGCCCGGCCCGACTCACCGAAGCTGTCCGGCATCGCCACCATCTCCATGGGCGCTGGATGGTGGAGGGCCAACGCCTCCGCCACCGCCGATCCCAGGCCCCCGTGGATTTGATGCTCCTCAACCGTGACCAGCGCCCCGGTCTCCCGCGCCGCCGCCACCAGCGCCTCCACGTCCAGAGGCTTGATCGTGTGACAGTTGAGGACCCTCGCCTCGATCCCCTCGGCCGCGAGGGTCCGGGCCGCCTTCAGCGCCTCCAGGACCAGGGGTCCGCAGGCCACGATGGTCAGGTCCGAGCCGTGGCGCAGTACCTGGGCCCGACCCAGCTCGAACGGGGTCTCCGGCGTGGTGAAGATCGGCGTCCGCTCTCGGCCGAAGCGGAAGTAGGCCGGGCCCCGGTGCTCGGCCAGCGCGATCGTCGCCTTCAGGGTCTGGTGGTAGTCGCAGGGAACGACCACGGTCATGTTGGGCAGCACCCGGGTGATCGCGATGTCCTCCAGCGCCTGATGGGTGGCCCCGTCGGGGCCCACCGACAGGCCCGCATGCGCCCCCGCCACCTTGACGTTGGCCTCCGAGTAGCACACCGAAACCCGCAGTTGATCCCAGTTCCGGCCCGGGGAGAAGGTTGCGTACGAGGAGCAGAACGGGATCTTGCCGCAGATGGCCAGCCCGGCCGCGATCCCCATCATGTTCTGCTCGGCCACGCCGACCTGGAAGAAACGGTCGGGGAATCGATCCCGGAAGGCGCTCACCCGGGTGGAGTCGGCCAGGTCACCGGTGAGGACGACCACGTCCGGGTTGCGCTCGCCCAGGACCACCAGGCCGTCGCCGAAGCCGTCACGCGGTGCCTTCGAGGGCAGCTCCCGTTCGAACAGGCCCTCGACTAGGTGGGCCTCGGTGACGATCACTCCGCCTCGCTCGCGATCCGGCCACGCAAGCTGCGCAGTTCCTGGACGGCGCGCCGAGCCTGCTCACGGTCCGGGGGCACGCCGTGCCACCGATAGTCGCGCTCCATGAAGTCGACTCCCCGGCCCGGAATGGTGTGACAGATGACGACGGTCGGCCGCTCGTAAATCGCTTCGGCGTGGCGGGCGGCGTCGACGATGGCCTTGAAGTTGTGCCCGTCGATCTCGATCACGTACCAGTTGAAGGCCTCGTACTTGGCTCGGAGCGGCTCCAACGGCATCACGTCCTCGGTGTAGCCGTCGATCTGGATGTTGTTTCGGTCCACCCAGGCCGTCAGATTGTGCAGCCGGTGCTTGCCGGCGAACATGGCCGCCTCCCAGATTTGGCCCTCCTGATGCTCTGCGTCCGAGAGGAGGACATGGGTACGCCAGCCGGCTCCGTCCAGAGAGGCCGCCAGCGCCATCCCCACTCCCTGAGAGAGGCCCTGGCCCAGAGGACCCGACGTGTTCTCGACGCCGGGAGCGGAGCGGATGTGGGTATGCCCTTGGAGGGGACTGCCCAGCTGACGGAGGGTGGGCAGGAGCGAGACCGGGAAGTAGCCGCGCTCGGCCAGGGTCGCGTACCAGACCGGACAGATATGACCGTTGCTGAGCACGACCCGGTCGCGGTCCGGCTTCCACGGATCGGCAGGGTCGATGTTGAGGATGCTGAAGTACAGGGCGGTGAAGACGTCGGCCATCCCCAGGGGGCCAGCGGAGTGGCCGGAGCCGGCCGCGAGCAGCATCTCGACCACGTGCTCTCGGATCCGGGTGGCGGTCTCGGCCAACCTGACCTCCTCGCTGTCGGACAGCGTCAGCAGACTCGCCATGTTCCCGGCTCCAGAGTCGAGCAGCCTCGGCGAGCGGTCATGGCAGCGTCGCCGGCGAGGCCGGTCGCAGGCGGAAGCGTTGGATCTTGCCGGTGGCGGTCTTGGGCAGTTCGGGCACGAAGTGGAACTCCCGGGGACACTTGTAGTGGGCCAGCTGTTCGCGGACCAGCTGGCGCAGCTCGGCTGCCAGCTCGACCGTTCCCTCCACGCCGGGCCCGAGCACCACGAAGGCCTCGGGGCGCACCAGCTGCTGCTCGTCCACGATGCCCACGACGGCGCACTCCAGCACCGCCCGGTGCCGACTGATCACGGCCTCCACCTCGGCCGGGCTGACCCAGATCCCCCCCACCTTCATCATGTCGTCGCTCCGCCCCTGGTAGGTGAAGTACCCTTGGCCGTCGCGAACGTACTGGTCGCCGGTGTCGATCCATTCGCCCTGGATCGTCCGCTTGGTGCGCTCGTGCTGGTTCCAGTAGAAGGCGCAGATCGAGTCGCCTTTGACCAGCAGCCGGCCCACCTGGCCGGCGCCAAGCTCCCGGCCTTCCTCGTCGACGACCCTGGCCTCGTAGCCGGGGACGAGCCGGCCACTGCAGTCGGGTCGGACGTCGTCGATCCGGTTGGAGATGAAGATGTGGCAGCACTCGGTGGAGCCGATCCCGTCCAGGATCACGGTCCCGGTGCGTGCTCGCCATCGCTCCAGGATCGACCCAGCAAGGGGCTCGCCGGCGCTGACGCAGCAGCGGACCGAGCTGAAGTCTGCCCGCTCCCAGAGCTCCGGTTCGGCGGCCAGCACCGCCGCGTAGCTGGTCGGCACCCCAAAGTAGAGGCTCGGGCGCAGCCGCCGGACCAGGTCGAGCACGACCGCCGGCGCCGGTGGCCCCGCGAGCAGGATGGTGCAGGCGCCGACGGCGAACGGGAAGTAGAGGGCGTTGCCGAGGCCGTAGGCGAAGTAGAGCTTGGCCACCGAGAAGGTGACGTCGTCCTCGCCGATCCCGAGCACTGGCTTGGCGTAGTTCTCGACGCAGTAGCGCGCGTCGTGCTGTAGGTGAACGACGCCCTTGGGGAAGCCGGTGGTACCCGAGCTGTAGAGCCAGAAGCACATGTCGTCCCGACGGGTGTCGGCCGGGGCCAGCTCGGGCGAGGCTGCAGCCGTGATCTCCGCCAGCGAGAGCTCGTCCGGCCGTGCGTCGCCGGCCACGATCAGGTGGCGGAGGTGACGACGCTCGGAACGGATCTGCCGAAAGGCGTCGACCAGAGGGGCCGAGACCACCGCCGCCTTGGCCCGGCTGTCGTCCAGAAGGAAGGCGTAGTCCTGCGGCTTGAGGTTGGTGTTGACCGGGATCGGGACCGCCCCCAGCTTGATCGACCCGAGGAAGGTGGCCACGAACTCGGGACCGTCGAGCATCGCCATCAGCACCCGATTCTCGATCTCGATCCCGAGCTGAGCCAGAGCGTTACCGACCCGGTTCGCCTGGCCGGCCACCTCACCGTAGGTCAGGGCGGTGCCGTCCAGGGTCCTGATCGCGACCCGGTGCTCGCGCCCTGCCTCTAGGTTCCCGTCCAAGAGATCCGCGGCCAGGTTGTAGCGCTCCGGTAGCTGATCGGCAACCCAGACCGGCGCCCCCTCCATATGGGCGCAGTGTAAGGCCCGACGTCGCAGCTCGGCCAGACTGGTGACCGAGGACACGGAACGGCGGCAGAGATGGACGATCGACCTCAGGTCGAAGCCGCGAGGATCCGCTCGAAGTCGGTGTCCCGGATCTCGCCCAGGAAGGAGCTCGGCTCTTCCACCGGCATGTCCACTGACGTCTCGTAGACGAAGGCGTAAACGTTCTCCAGCGTCCAATCGCCGTAGCCGCGCAGGGCCAACTGCTTCCGGAGCCCTGGCTTCCTCGCGCCGGCCTCGAACAGCCGCTTCGCCTGGCGGTAGAGGGTGCGCAGGATCTGCAGCTGGAGCTGGAGCTCACCGATCTCCTTAGGGTCAGCCTCCGCCTCGATCATGGCGTCCACCTGAGCCTGGAGCTCGGCGATCTCGCTCGAGTATTCGTCCACACCCCCAGGCTAACGTCCGGGAACGACGGCTCCCCGAGTCTTCGCGACTGGCCTTCCCTCCCAGTCTCGCCCCCAGTCCGCCAGCTCGACGACGTTCTGGTCGGGATCGGCGACGAACAGCGACTCACCCGTGGCGAAGCGAACCGTCTCCACCTCGAGACCGGCACCACCCAGCCGCTGGCGCCAGGCGGGCAGCGAGCCAGGCACGACGAAGATCGCGAAGTGGACATGGGCTCCGCCGCGGGAACCGTGGATGGCGACGTCACCCCCCGCGGCCGACGTCCACAGACCCAGGACCTCGTTGGCACCCAGGCGCAACCAGACGGCCGGCCGGTCCTGCCACCTGGCCACTTCCGGCATCGCCAGCAGGTCGCGGTAGAAGTGGGTCGAGCGCTCGAGGTCTTGCACTTCCAACACCATCTCCAGCAGGCCACACGTCTGCATGCGGGTGAGCATAGCCGCGAACGGCGCCACGGCCAGGGCAGAGCTGGGATGCCGGCCAGGCGATGCGGCGCCTGTGGACCTGCGATGGACCGGGCTCGGACGTCCTCCAGGGTCTAGCCCGAAGTTCCCTACCTCCCGCCTGCCTAGACCGGGCGCGAAGGCCGCGGTCGTCTGACCCGCCGCCCCTTCACCGGCTTCAGTGGATCAGGGAATGGGACACGACCAGCCCTGCGATCAGGATCGAGATGATGTTGACGACCTTGATCATGGGGTTGATGGCGGGACCAGCGGTGTCCTTGTAGGGATCGCCGACGGTGTCGCCCGTGACCGCCGCCTTGTGCGCCTCGGAACCCTTGCCACCCAGGTTGCCTTCCTCGATGAACTTCTTGGCATTGTCCCAGGCGGCCCCGCCACTGGTCATGTAGATGGCCACGAAGAGGCCGGTCACGATCGCGCCCACGAGCATGCCGCCAAGGGCCTTGGGGCCGAGGACCAGGCCCACCACCACCGGGCCCAGCACTGGCAGCAGCCCGGGCAGGATCATCTCGCGCTGGGCGGCAGCGGTCACGATCCGGACCGCCGGCCCGTACTCGGGCTTGGCCTTGCCCTCCATGATCCCTTTGATCTCACGGAACTGGCGGCGGACCTCCTCCACCACCAGCCCACCGGCCCGGCCCACGGCCAGGATCGCCAGCGAACCGAACAGGAAGGGCATGATTCCGCCGAAGAAGAGGCCGACCACGACCAGCGGATCGCTGAGCTGGAAGGTCAGATGGGTCCCGTGTCGACCCAGCTCCTGCGTATAGGAGGCGAACAGAACCAGAGCAGCCAGCGCCGCCGACCCGATCGCGTAGCCCTTGGTCACGGCCTTGGTGGTGTTGCCGACTGCGTCCAGAGGATCCGTCACATCCCGCACGTCCTGGGGCAGGTCCGCCATCTCGGCGATGCCACCGGCGTTGTCGGTGATGGGCCCGTAGGAGTCGATGGCGACCACGATCCCAGTCATCGAGAGCAGGGCCACGGCCGCGATCGAGACCCCATAGAGACCGGCCAGGGCGTAGCTGACCAGGATCCCGATCCCGATCGCGATCACCGGCAGCGCCGTCGACATCATCCCGATCGCGCTGCCGGCGATGATGTTGGTGGCGTGGCCGGTGACCGACTGGCGCGCGATCAGCCTGACCGGCCAGTAGCGGGCCTCGGTGAAGTACTCGGTGATGGCGACGAACACGATCGTGATCACGATCCCGACCAGCGCGCACCAGAAGAGATTGCGGGGATCAGAGATGCCAGGTACCGGGCGCAGCAGACCGTTGCCCACAAAGGCGCTGGTCAGGAACCAGAACCCGATCAGCGCGATCACGGCCGAGACCACCAGCCCGGCGTACAGCCCACCCATGATCCAGCGCGGGAAGTAGAGGCGGACCGCCAGCGCCCCGACCACAGAGCCCACGATCGAGATCGCCCCCAGCAACAGCGGGTAGACGGTCCAGGGCGCAGACCGGAAGAGCAGCCCGCCCAGCAGCATGGACGCGACCATGGTCACGGCGTAGGTCTCGAACAGGTCGGCAGCCATGCCGGCGCAGTCACCCACGTTGTCGCCGACGTTGTCGGCGATCACGGCCGGATTGCGGGGGTCGTCCTCCGGGATCCCCGCTTCGACCTTGCCCACCAGATCGGCGCCGACGTCGGCGGCCTTGGTGTAGATACCACCGCCCAGGCGGGCGAAGACCGAGACCAGACTGGCCCCGAACATGAGCCCGACCAGCGCGTTGAGGTTGTGCGTCAGGTAGTAGCTGACCGAGACCCCCAGCAGACCCAGCCCCACCACCATGAAGCCGGTCACCGCCCCGCCGCGGAACGCCACCGTCAGGGCCCGGCTGAGCCCGCCCCGGGCGGCCTCGGCGGTGCGCACGTTGGCCCGGACCGACACGTTCATGCCCACGTAGCCGGCGGCGGCCGAGCAGGCGGCGCCGACCACGTAGAGCACTGCCGTGAGCCAGCCCAGGGTCAGGCCCAGGATGATCGCGATCACCACCCCGATCGCCCCGATGACCATGTACTGCCGGTTCAGGTATGCGCTGGCGCCCTCCTGGATGGCGGAGGCGATTTCGACCATGCGCGCGTTGCCCGGAGGGAGGCGAAGCACGACCGCCGTCAGCAGGATGGCGAAGAGCACGGCGATCAGGCCCCCACCCATCGCCAGCAGGACGTCCTGATTCATCGATTCACACCCTCTATTCCTTCGCGGTCTTCCTATCGGAACCCTCTATCGAGGGGCCACTCCGGTGCCGGGGGCGGGAGGGAAAGGACTCCACGGGAAGGGCGGTGGCGCCGACAGGCGGTGCGCAACCTCGCCCCGGGCCTCGAGTGCCGGACGATAGGTTATCCGACCCCGGCTCGGTAAGGGTCGCTCTGCTATAAGGGCGCTGGTGGCCTCCAGCGTGATCGTGGTCGGCGACGAGCTACTGGCCGGCTTCACCCGCGACGCCAACGCCCACTGGCTGGCCGGTCAGCTCCGGGCCCTTGGCTTTCTGCTCAAGCGGATCACGGTGGTCCGGGACCGCGTGGGCGAGATCGCGGAGCAGCTGGGCCGGGACCTGGCCGACCCCGAGCTGGCAGAGATCTTCTGCTGCGGAGGCCTGGGGCCCACTCCGGATGACCGCACTCTGGAGGCGGTGGCCGCCGCCCTGGGCCGAGAGCTGGTGGTCTGGCCGCCGATCCTGGAGCGCCTGGAGCGGCGCGCCCACCACCTGGAGGAACTGGGGGTGATCGTGGCCGAGCAAGCGGCCGATGGCAACCGGCGGATGGCCACCATCCCCGACCGGCCGGACGAGGTGGTGGCCAACCGCCGCGGCACCGCCCCCGGTCTGCTCTACGGCGTGGCCGGGCACCGCCTGTTCGTCCTCCCGGGCGTGCCGGCCGAGCTACGCACGATCTTCTCCGAGGAGCTGCTGCCCCGCCATCTCGGCGGCGGGCGGCCTCAGCTGCGGGGGGAGCTGCGCTTCGCCTTCGCGGTCGAGTCCCGCTTCACCCCGGTGCTGCGGCGGCTGGAGGCGAGCCACCCCGACGTCAGCGTGGGCTCCTACCCCCAACCCACCAGGGAACTGGTGCTGCGCTTCGCCTCCTCCAGCCAGCGCCGGCTGGAGGAGGCGATGGCGGCGGTCCGCGCCCACGCCGCCGCCATCGGCCTAGCCCCTACCGCCCCTTGAACTCCGGCTTGGTGCGCTGGAAGAAAGCCACGATCCCGGCCACCGCGTCCTCGCTCAGGACGGCGCGGGCGAAGTTGCGGGCCTCCACTTCCAGGGCCTGAGCGAGGGGCAAATCCTGGCCCCGGTTGACCGCGTCCTTGATCAGGCCCAGGGCAAAGGTGGCGGCGCCAGCAAAGCCCAACGCCAGCTCGTCCACCTCTCGGTCCAGCTCTCCCGGTGGCACCGCCCGGTCGACCAGCCCGATGGCCGCCGCCTCGGTCGCGCTCAGACGCCGAGCCTCCAGCAGCAGCGGCAGCGCCCGCGCCCGCCCGATCAGGCGGACCAGGCGCTGGGAGCCACCGGCACCGGGCATGATGCCCAGCGAGGCCTCGGTCTGGCCGATCCGAGAACGCCCGTCCTCGACCATGACCCGATAGTCGCAGCACAGCGCCAGCTCGCAGCCGCCGCCCAGGGCGTGCCCGTTGATGCGGGCGATCACCGGCTTGGGGCACGCCTCGATTGCCTGGAAGCCGCGAGCGGTGCGCCGGACCAGCTCCAGCACCCGCTCCTCGGCGTCGGGGGCGGAGCGGTCGAAACCCATCCCGGAGAGATCGGCACCGACTGAGAAGTAGCGTTCGTGCGCGCTCTCCAGCACCACCACCCGGCAGTCGCCATCGGCGGCGAGTTCGCTGAAGGTCGCCTCCAGCGCATCGGTCAGGTCGGGAGCGATGGCGTTGTTGGTCCCCCGCTGCATGCGCACCCGGGCCACCGGGCCCCGGCGCTCGACGGCGACGCAATTGGACACCTTCCCGCTCCTCAGGCCGTCAGCAGCGACATGCCGCCGGCCACCTCGATTGCCGCCCCGGTGATGTAGCCCGCCTCCTCGCTGCAAAGGAAGGCGACCGTGGCCGCGATCTCGGAGGGCTCGCCGAAGCGCTTGAAGACGGTCCGGTTCCTGAAGCGCTCGTAGATGGGATTGGTTTCGGCCGCCGTCCGCGCTGCCTCGGAGAGGATGATCCCGGGCACGATGGCGTTGGCGGTGATGCCATGCCGGCCGCCCTCCAGGGCAGCAGTGCGGGCCAGCCCGATCAGGCCCGCCTTGGTGGCCGAGTAGCTAGCCTGCCCGAAGCCGCCCATGGTGCCGGCCACCGAGGACATGTAGACGATCCGGCCCCAGTGGTTCTGGACCAAATAGGGCCAGACCTCCTTGGTGCAGTTGAAGGCACCCGTCAGGTTGACCGCAATGTCGCGGTCCCACAGCCGGTAGTCCTGGTTCGGGATCTGGGCGACGTGGTCCAAGGTGGCGGCGTTGTTGATCAGGATGTCGATCTTGCCGAACTGCTCGGCCACCTGCCGGAACACCTCCCGGACCCGGTCTCGGTCGGTGACATCCATCTTGATTGCGGTCGAGCGCCGGCCCAGGCGACGGATCTCTTCGGCGGTCGCGTTGGCGTGGACCCAGCCCTGGGCGGCCGCGACCTGGGCCAGCACCGAGTTGGCGCCCTCGGCGGTGGTGGCCAGGTCGGGATCGTCCTCCAGCAGGATGTCGCTGATCACGACGTCGGCCCCAAGCCGGGCCAGGGTGAGTGCGTCCTCGCGGCCGAGGCCGCGGGAGGCCCCGGTCACGATCGCGACTTTGCCGCTCAAGTCGAACATGCTGCCTCCTCGAACGTTGGGGGGTGCCGGCGCTACTTTAGTACTCGTCAGTACCGGCGCGCTCGGCCAGCTCTGCGACCGCACGGGTCAGCACCGCCTCCCCACGCTGGTTGGTAGCCTCCAGCCGGACTACGCCTCGCTCCTCCGGACCCGCCCGGAAGGTGACGGTGTCGCCAACCAGAACCGGCGCAGCGAAGCGACAGGCAAGCCGGCGCAGGCGCCCGGGCTCCCCCGCCACCTGGGCCAGCAGGCCCATCTGGAGGAGACCGTGAGCGATCACCCCGGGTAGGCCGAGTGCCCGTGCGGCCTCGGGATCGAGGTGGATCGGGTTGCGGTCGCCCGATGCCTCGGCGTACGCGGCGATCTGCTCGCGGGTGAAGGTGACCGAGAGCTCCCGGCTCACTGCCGCAGCGCGAACAGCGACCGCGACCAGCAGATGGGCTCGTCGCCGCAGCTGACCTCGGTCTCGAAGGCGATGAGCCGCAGTCCGCGTCGCTCCAGATCGGAGGCCACCCGGCCCCGGGCGGTGACGGTCTCGCCCACCCGCGGGTGACGATGCCATCGGAACTCCTGCTCGGCGTGGAGCAGGCGGTCGAGGCGAACGCCGGCGCCCGGGTCGGCCAGCAGGAGCGGCACGGTTCGGCCCAGTCCGTAGACGGCCGCATAGGTGGGGGGAACGGTGCCGTCCGGCTCCATCCCCAGAGCACGCGCAAACGCGGCCACCGAGGCCGCCTCGATGGTGAACTGCACGGGAGGGTACTGGCGCCCCGCTACCCCTATGGCAGTTCGCCCCCGAGTTGGGTGTGCAGCCCCTGGAACTCCAGCTCCCGGCGCTTGCGCTCGGCGTCCTCCAGATCCTTGAAGAACAGGAAGTGGCCGCGCCCGTGGACGTAGTAGCCTCCGCCCTGGTCGCGCGTCACCTTCATGTTGGGCAGGTCGATGTCGTAGACCTGGCCCGACGGCGAGACCTTCAGCAGTGGCATCTCTCGACACGAGAGTACTCGACCGCCGTCAGATGCGCGACCCCCTGGCTCAGCGCGAGCCAGCGGGACGGAGCCGGCTGCCCAGGCGCCGGAGCAGGATCGGGCGCAGCTCGGCCCAGGCCGCCATTACCTCCTCCCGGCTGGTCGCGGCCACCTCCCGGGGTGCGTAGGCGGCGACGGCGAAGGATCGAGCCAGCTTGGCCGCTGGCGCGGCCGCCTCGGGGATGTCACGGGCCAGCCGCGTCCCGTACTCCAGCGGGGTCTCCCCCGGCTGGCGGCGGACGCCGGTCAGGGCGGCCAGCTGGCCGGCCCGTTCCCAGACCCCGCCCACGCTGCGCGGGCGCAGGTAGCGCGAGCCTGCCAGCGCCGCCCCCGCCAGCAACAGCACCAGCACCACCAGGGCCACGGGCAGGGCCGGGAAGGACGACCTGGCAGCGGAAACGGCTCCGCTGCCGCGGACCTTGGCGATCTGGACCCGGCCACCGCCGATGGCCCCGTTGGTGATCGACCCCACCGCTCCCCCGGCCGGGACCGAGCAGGTCACCCCGGCGCAGGCGCTGGGGAGGCCGCGGGGGATGGGCTGGTAGCCCGGGGCCGGCGTGGGCTCGAACGGGATCCAGCCGTAGTGGGGGAACCAAGCCTCGACCCAGGTGTGGGCGTCCGACTCTCGGACCACGTAGCTGTCGGTGGTGGGGTCGTAGCTGCCCGGCCCGTACCCGTTGACAAGCCGCGTGGGGATGCCCAGCGACCGCAGCATGTCCCCCATGGCGGTGGCGAAGTACTGGCAGTAGCCCTGTTTGGAGTCGAACAGGAAGTAGACCACCGGATCTGTCCCCTGGGGGGCAACCAGCGGGGTGAGCGTGTACTGGTAGTGGCTACGCAGATAGTCCTGGATCGCGGTCGCCTGGTCGTAAGGATCGGTCAGGCCGGCCGTGATCTGGAGGGCGAGCTGGTGGATCCGGGCCAGCGCCGCCGTCGACCGGTAGTTGGGGCCGAACCTGCGGTAGGGCTGGATCCAGGCTGGGTAGCTGGTACCGGCATGCTCCAGCTGGGAGACGTCGGCTACCGAGTAGGCGGCGGTCACCTGATAGGTGCCGGAGCTGGAGCTGCCCTGGGCCATGGCCAAGAGGTCGATGGTGTCCAGCTCGCCCCGGGTGCGGGGGGGCCGGCTGTGGCCAACAGGAGTGGAGCTGGCGATGGCGTCGCGGTCGATCCGATCCAGCTGGCCCGGATAGGCCAGTAGCGACGGGTCGAGCGAGGGCGGCTTGACCATGTTGACGGTGAAAGTGGCGAGACGCTGGTCCTGGTAGTGGGGAGCCAGCGGAGGGCGCCGGCCGGAGTGCACCGGCTCCTGGATCGCGCCCTGGCCGACGAAACGCCAGGAAGGTCCGCCCACGCCGGCCGAGGTGGTGTCGAGGTTGAGCGCCCGGAAGTACGCGGGGGGGCCGTACACCCCGCTCACCTTGTAGGAGAAGACCACGGTGTCGCTGGTGTGGAGGGGACCGGTCAGCCCGGCCAGCAGCGCCAGCCCGCTGGAGGTCCCGCCGCCGCCCGGGGACGTGCCGACCGGAATGGGGTGCTCCAGCCGCTGCTGCAGCGCCGCCCAGTCCTGGAACCCCGCGTTCTGGATGCTCACGGTCCGATCCGTGGTCGAGAGCGGGGGCAGGATCAGGCCGAGCACGATGACCGCCGCCATCACCACCACCCCGCTCTCCCAGAAATCCCAACGGGCGTCCCCGGAGAGCCGGATGTGGCGTCGGGCTGCCCGGCGGAGGGCGGCCACGTAGGTGGACCAGAGCAGCAGACCCATGGTCAGGACCAGGACCGCAAGCGTGTAGAAGGCCTGGTTATCGGGATAGTTGATGACGTTGGTGGCCACCGCCGCCGCCGCCGGCACCACCCCGAGGATGGGCTGCCGCCAGCGCAGCACGCACCAGGCCAGCCAGCCGCCTACTCCCCAGAAGAGCAAGCAGAGCAGGTAGAGGTAGAAGGAGGTGTCGTTGGCCGCCTGTCCGGTGGCGACCCGGTGCGCCCAGACTGCGATCAGGGCCAGGGGGTTGGCCGGATCCTGAGGATGGGCCTGGCTCAGGGCCTGGTGGGCGGAGACGAAGGCCGCGATCGGAGCCAGCACCACCCAGGCAGCCAGCGCCAGCCCCCAGTGCACCCGGCGGACGAGCCCCAGGACCGTCATCAGGAAGGCGGCCACCAGCGTGAGCGGGGTGATCACGCCCAAGTCGGGGACCCAGTTGGCGGCCACCGTCGAGCCGCCGGCGCAGAGGGCCAGCAGGAACACCAGCACCAGCGTCGGGAGCGTGGTGGCCGGGATCCCGAGCAGGCTCGCCGGCCGGCGGACGTCCTGGCTACCAGGCCACGCGGACTGCATCCCTGGTCCTCATCAGGCGCGTGAAATCGTCGCCCTTGCGGATCACGTAGAGGTCCGCATCGGAGCCCAGGTCGAAGCTCAGGTTGGGCCCGGGGGCGCCAAAGCTGGTGGCGTCGATGTAGAACGCGATCAGGGCGGTCCCCCGACCCCGTACCGCCTGCACCGAGCGCATCCAGCCCGGATCGGCACTGGGCGTGATCACGGCCAGTGCACGGCGGGGGAGGCGGCGGATCCGGTCCCAGGCCATGGCCCGGGCCAGGCTCTGGGAGCCGTCGGCACGGGCTATCGCCAGGTACTCCAGGATCATCCGGTCCTGCCGCACCATCCGGTGGGGCTCAAGCAAAGTGCCGCGGCCATCGTTGGCGACTAGGCCCACCCGGCGCCCCTTCTCGTGCACCTGGATCGCCACCGAGGCGGCCAGGCTGACCGCGTACTCCAGCGTGGACTCCTCCCCCTCGCCGAAGTGCACCCGGCGGTCCAGGTCGAGCACCACCCAGAGATCAGCGGTCAGCGGCTGCTCGAAGGTCTTGCTCATCAGCCGCTGGTGGTGAAGGGAGAGGGGCCAGTGGATGCGAGCGAAGGAGTCGCCAGGGGCATAGTCGCGGACTCCTCCCGTCTCGGGCGGGTAGTCAGCCCACTGCCCGTGCCGCTCGGAGGTGCCAGCGTGGTGGCTGGCCGGCATCATCAGGTCCGGCAGCGGCCGAACCCGGGGGTAGACGAGCACCTGCTGGCGCTGGCCCAGCCGGCGCTCACAGCCGAAGAAGCCGAAGGGCTCGTTCACCCGGACCTGGGTGGGGCCGAAAGTGACCCAACCGCGCTGGCGGTAGACGCCCCGTGCCACCCAGGTCACCGGCTTGCGGCCCAGGGAGACGACCCGTCCTGGCTGGTAGTCGCCCATCCGGGAGAGGTCGGAGATCTCAACCCAGGGAGCGGGCAGGCTCGACCTCTTGCTGGCGACGAAGGTCTCTTCGAAGGGCTCGCCCACGGTCGGAGTGCCGGCCCGCAAGGAGCGTTGGACTTTGATCCCGCGGATCGCCAAGCGGGGCCAGGCCCAGGACACGAGAAAGAGCAGACAGAGAGCGTAGGCAAGGACGTAGGCCGATTTGATCGCGGTCAGGAAGGCGAAGATGAACAGCAGCGCCAGCCCCACCGCGATCAGCACCCGGCTCACATCCCGGCTCCTCCCCGGATCTCAGGCGTCATAGCTGAGTTGGGGTACAGCCTCCCGCTCGAGCAGCTGACGCAGCACCCGGCCGGCGCTGGAGCCCTGCATCTCGGCGGTAGGACGCATGATCACCCGATGGGCGAGGACGGGCTCGGCCAGGGCCTTAATGTCGTCGGGCAGGACGTAGCCGCGGCCCAGGATGGCCGCCCGCGCCTGGGCGGCGTAGAAGAGGTGGAGGGTACCCCGGGTGGACACCCCGAGCGCGATCTCGGGATGGCTGCGGGTCCGCTCCACCAGGCGGGCGATGTAGTCCTTGAGCTCGGGCCGGACGTAAACATCCCGCACCGCCAGCTGGGCCTGCCGCAGATCGCCCGGGTCGACCACCGGCTGCAGCTCCTCGAATGGGGATTCAACCTTCTCCTGGCCCAGCAATAGGGCCTCTTCCCGGGCCGACAGGTAGCCCAGGCGGACCTTCATGAAGAAGCGGTCGAGCTGGGCCTCGGGGAGCGGGAACGTGCCCGAGTACTCAACCGGGTTCTGGGTGGCCATGACCATGAACGGCTCGGGCAGAGTGTGAGTCTCGCCGTCGATGGTGACCTGGCGTTCCTCCATCGCCTCCAGCAGCGCCGCCTGGGTCTTGGGCGTGGCCCGGTTGATCTCGTCGGCGAGGAGGATCTGGGCGAAGACCGGCCCCGGTCGGAACTCGAACTCGGCCAGCTTCTGGTTGTAGGCACGCACGCCGGTCACGTCCGAGGGCAGCAGGTCGGGGGTGAACTGGACCCGGCGAAAGGTGCAGTCCAGCGAGCGAGCCAACGCCTTGGCCAGCATGGTTTTGCCCACACCGGGCACGTCCTCGATGAGCAGGTGGCCATTGCAGAGCAGGGTGATCAGGCAGAGCCGGATCTCGTCTTGCTTGTGCAGGATGGCACGGGAGACGTTGGCCAGAACCGGCTCGGCCACCCGGCTCACGACCTCGAGCGAAGCCTGATCTGCTGGTCGGGTCATCGCAGGTGCCTCCCACCCTCTCCGGCTTTCGATTCGGTCCGGAGAGCGAGGGGCCCACCGGTCCTCTGGGGGAAGTTTACGCGCCGGTGGTCCCATCCCCAACCAACATCGTTCATACGCCTGTCGCCCACGTGCCCGCCCCCGATTCTCCCAGGGGCGCCGACCCCTCGGAAAGACATCGCTTCACGTAATCAGCCCGGCCTCGCAGAGGCTGACATACCCACGACGAGCCACCACGACGTGGTCCAGGACCGGGATCCCGAGGAGCGCCCCGGCCTGGCGCATGGTGCGGGTGAAGCGCAGGTCCTCGACCGAGGGTTCGGGGACCCCGGAGGGGTGGTTGTGGGCGATCACGATCGCTGCCGCCCCCAGCTCCAGCGCGGGTCGGAAGACCTCCCTGGCCTCGACGCTGACGTGGGCGACGGCGCCTTCGGCCACCCGCCGGAAGCCTCCCAGCGCCCCCAGACGGGCGTCCAGCGCAACCAGGCCCAGGATTTCGCGCCGGGCTGAGCGGATCTGGGCCAGCAGCGGCAGCAGGTCGCGTGGAGAGCGAAAGCTGGGCGGGACGGGGGTGGCCGGCTGGAAGCGACGGGCCAGCTCTGCCGCGGCCTGCAGGCGGCGACGGGCGGGCCGAGGTAGACCCCATGCCTGCAGCTCCTCGGGCCGGGCCTCGAGCAGGCTTGCCACATCGATACCCGCCACCGCCCGGGCCGCCGGCCCGATCAGGTCCTGGATCAGCGACCGGTCATCGAGGTCCGCCAGGGTGGCGTCGCCCAGGCGCGAGGCGCGGGAAGCGGCAAGGGGCTCGGAGGCGGCTGTCGGTGGCATGGCGGGACCCTAGCCGGCCTCCCTGCACCGCGTCTACCCGGCCCGTGAAGCGTCAGGAGACCTCGGCGTCGTCCTCGACCAGGCGCAGCTGCCCGGTCTTCAGCCCGAGGTGGCGGGCGAAGAAACCGGCAACCCTCTCCACATACAGGCTGCGGTCGTCGAAGTAGGCGCCGGCGTGGGGGGCACCCTGGACGATCCAGATCTCCCGCGGCCCGCGGTAGGCCTCGTAGAGGGCACGGGAATGCTGAACGGAGGTGATGCCGTCGGCGGAGCCGTGAATGAAGAACAGCGGGCGAGGCTCCAGCCCGCTCAGGACCGAGACCGGGCTGGCGTCGGCGATCCGGACCCCATGCCGCAGTCGGTACCAGAGGGAGACCCCGCCCACCACCAGGCTGCCGGGGAGGAGGAGGTAGCGACGGACGTTCTCGCGCAGGAGCCGGCGCAGGTCGGCGAAGGGACTGTCCAGGACCAGCGCCTCGATCGATGGGTCGCCGGCAGCCCCGAGCAAGCTGACCGTCGCGCCCATCGAGTAGCCGAGCAGGCCGATCCGAGCCTCGCGCACGCGGCGGCGCACGAAGGCCACCACGGCCGAGAGCTCCTGAACCTCCCGCACCCCCATGGTGATCGGCGAGCGGTCGCTGCCGGGCATACCCCGGGTGGAGTAGGCGACCACGTTGAAGCCCTTCCGCCACAGCGCGACCGAGATCCCAAGCAGGTCCTGGCGCCGGCCCTTGTGGCCGGGGCTGACCACCACCACCTGTGGCGAGCCGGGCTGGCGAAAGAACCAGGCCCCGAACTGCACCCCGTCGGCGGTGACCAGGTCTACTTCCTCGTAGTCGGCCCCGAACTCCCACGGGGTGAACTGGAAGTCGTCCAGGTAGACGGGGGCGTTGGGCACCGCCAGGCGCCGGTAGAGAATCACGACCAGCGCCGTGTAAGCACCCACCAGGACGGCGGCCACCGGGCCCAGAATCCAGATGCCCATGACCCCGGCTTCAGTCTACGAGCGGGACCGCCGCTGGCCCGAGGCATGCGCTACTGTGAACCAGGAGGAGGTGTCATGAGGATCGCGCTGGGACAGTTCCAGGCCATCCGGGACAAGGAGAGCAACGCCGCCCGGATCGCCGATCTCTCTGCCCGGGCGGCGGCTGCGGGCGCACACCTGGTGGTGTTCCCGGAGGCGGCGATGGTTGCCTTCGGCGACGGCGAGCCACTGTGGGAGCCGGCCGAGCCGCTGGACGGCCGATTCGTCGGCGGGTTGCGCGAGCTGGCCGTCCGCCATCGCATCGGCATCGTCTGCGGCATCTTCGAGCCAGCCGACGGCCAGCGGGTCTACAACACCGCGGTCGCCGTCTCGCCAGAGGGAGAGCTCGCCGCCGCCTACCGCAAGATCCACCTCTACGACGCGTTTGCCGAGCGCGAGTCCGACCATGTGGCCCCCGGCGCTGGTGAGCTCGGGGTCTGGGAGCAAGGTGGTACCAGGCTGGGGCTCATGACCTGCTACGACCTGCGTTTCCCGGAGCTGGCCAGGCAGCTCATCGACGCCGGGGCCGAGATCCTCGTGCTGCCCGCGGCCTGGGTCAGGGGTCCGCTCAAGGAGTCCCACTGGGAGGTTCTGGTGCGGGCGCGAGCGATCGAGAACACCGCCTGGGTAGCCGCCTGTGGCGCCGTCGGTCCCCGCTACTGTGGCGGCAGCATGGTGGTCGACCCGATGGGGGTGACGGTGGCCCGGGCGGGCGAGGCAGAGCAGCTGGTCGTGGCCGATATCAGCCGGGAGCGGCTGGAACAGGTCCGCCGCCTGAACCCCTCCCTGCGCAACCGCCGGATCCCGATCGGGACGCTCAGACAGCCCGCCTCCGTGGCCTAGGGCGGGCGCGCTCGGCCGGGCGTCCGGCCCTCGCCTCCTCGACCCGGCCCAGCACGAAGAGCAAGAGGCCGAGGCGGTTCAGGTAACGGCGGACGTCGGCCGCGTCCCCGTCCCGCCGGCTCAGGGCTACACAACGCCGCTCGGCCCGGCGCACGACGGTGCGAGCCAGGTCGAAGGCACCGGAGGCCGGGGTGGCGCCGGGCAGGATGAACTCCCGCGGCATCGGCACCTCGGCCTCGAGCTCGGCCATCAGCCGCTCCAGGCGCGCTACGTCCGCCTCGTCCACGGTCCCGAAGCGGCCCCGGTGCTCGGGAGCAGTGGCGAGCACGCTGCCCACCCGGTACAGATCGCGCTGCAGTTCCTCCGCGATCTCGCGGACCCGGGCGTCCGTGGCCAGCGAGCGGGCCAGCCCGAGCGCGCTGGAGGCCTCGTCCACAGTCCCATAGGCCTCCACCCGCAGGTCGTCCTTGGGCACACGACCACCGCCCAGGAGCCCGGTGGTGCCGTCGTCGCCGGTCCCGGCCAGCTCGTGCAGGCGCTTGCGGGGGGCCACCAGCCCACTCTACGGCGGCTACCTTGGAATGGAGATGGAGGCCACGGAGCTGATCGAGTCGGTGCGGCGAGAGCTGGAGCCAGTGCGTCAGCGCCTGCTCGCCCACCCCTACCTGGCGGCGGTGGACGAGGTCGAGCTGACCGCACTGCGACCCTTCGCCGGTGAGCAGTGGGCGATCATCTCCAGCGACCTGCGTAGCGTCGCCCAGCTGGTGGCGCGGTGGGGCGGCGACTTCTTCCTCTCGGTGCTGGACGGGGAGCGAGCGGCGCTGGCGGCACTGCCCGCCTTCGCCGCCGCCCTGGGATGGGGCCTGCCCGAGCTGGAGGCATACGAGCCGCTGGCAGGTGCCCACGCCTACACGGCATACATGGCCTGGCTGGCGGCCCAGGCGTCGCCAGCCGAGGTGGCAGCCGCCTACTTGGTCAACTTCTCCGAATGGGGCGCGAACTGTGGCCGCCTGAGCCAGTCGCTGCGCCGACGTCATCGGCTCAGCGCCGACCAGGTCCACTTCCTGGATCTCTTCGCCGAACCCGACCCCACCTTCGAGGGCCGGGCGCTGGCGGTGATCCAGGCCGGGCTCGACTCCGGCGTTCCCGAACGGGCAGTGCGGCGGGCGGCGCGCCTGCTCCAGAGCTACGAGCTGCTCTACTGGGACACCCTCTGGGAGAAGCTTCGATGAGCTTCAGTGCCGAGCTGCGCCGGGCCGCAGACGAACTCTGGCGCGCCCAGCTCGAGCACCCGCTGGTGCGCGCCATCGGCGCGGGCACGGTGTCGCCGCAACGTTTCGCCCGCTGGGTCCGCCAGGACTACGTGTTCCTCGTCTGCTACTGCCGGGCACTGGCACTGGCCGCCGCCCGCGCCCCGGATTTGGCTACCCTGCGGGGGTTCGCCGACCTGCTGGCCGCAACCGCCGGCCGCGAGATGGATCTCCACCGGTCCTTCGCTGCCGAGTTCGGGATCTCCCCCGCCGAGCTGGAGGCAGAGGAACCGGCCCAGGTAACCCGGGCCTATACCGACTTCCTGCTCCGTGTGGCCGCCCTGGGGGACGGAGCCGAGCTCCACGCGGCGCTGCTGCCCTGTATGTGGGGCTTCGCGGAGATCGGCCGCCGGCTGGCGGAGCAAGGGCGGCCGGCCGACCCCCGTTGTGCTCGCTGGATCGACGCCTACGCCGACCCCGACTTCCAGGCCTTGGCGGGATGGTCCCGCGAGCTGGTCGACCGCGCAGCGGAGGGAACCGGGCCGGCGGGGCGCGAGCGGATGCGGGAGGCATTCCTCACCTCCAGCCGCTACGAGCTGGCCTTCTGGGACGCCTGACCCTCCAGCCGCGCCACTGCCTCCGGGAAGCTCATCTCCGCCAGCGAGTCAAGCACCAGGTCGGCCGGGCCAAAGTCGTGGCCGGAGGTGAGCGGACAGGGGACGGCAACGCAGCGGAGGCCGGCGGCCTTGGCGGCGGCCAGCCCCACGCCGGAGTCCTCGACCGCCACCGCCTCCTCTGCCGCCACCCCGAGACAGGAGAGGGCGGCCAGGTAGAGGTCGGGTGCGGGCTTGGTGCGGGTCACGTCGTCGCGGCACCGGATGCAGTCCCAGCCCTCCAGGCCCAGCCGCTCCAGGTGGCCCATCACCCAGGCCCTTGACGAGCTGGACGCGATCCCCAGTCGGACCCCCAGTGCGGCAGCCTGCCGATGCCAGGTCCACACCCCGGGGAGTACCTGGAGCTTCGACACCAGCTCCAGCTCGCGACGGCGACGGCGAGCCTGAATGGCGTCCGCGTCCAGCTCGCGGCACAGGCGTCGCTCCAGGTCGGCGATGGGATCGAAGTAGCCGGGGCCGTGGCCGACCACGGTCTGCCAGAAACCGATGTCCAGCTCCAGATCGTGCTCCCGATAGATCTCCGCCCAGGCCTGGTACACGGGCGCCTCGGTGTCGATGATCAGGCCGTCGAAGTCGAAGATGAGGGCACGAACCACGGATCACCAGCTGGTCCGGGTGAGCCGCAGCCACAGCCCCGGATCGGGCAGGGGACGGGTGGTCACGACCGGTATCCGGTACGTGCGGGTCCCGACGTCCACCAGGAGGCTGCCGACCTGCTGCCCGGATGCTAGCGGGAGACGGAGGCGGGGCACCTGCAGCCGCACCGTCACCTGGCGGCCCGGCCAGAGAGCGAGATCGACGTTGCTGGCGGCAACCAGGTCGGAGTCCGCACCCCAAGGGGCCCGGATCTCGCCCACGATCTGGTACCGCGAGATCAGGTGACGGACCACCAGGCCCTGCTCGGTGGCCTCCAGCAGCGCCACTGCGTCCCGGAACGCGATGTCCAGGGTCTGCACCCCCTGGACGGCCCCGATCACCAGGACGGGTTGGCCGTCATCGAGCAGGTAGCGGGCAGCGAGCAGGTAGCAACCCCCCGCCTGGGGCGTGTTGCCGGTCTTGATGCCTACGATGCCGTCCGTCCCCAGCAGCTGGTTGACATTGGCCACCCGGCCCGCCACCGGGATGTCGGCCACCCGCTCGGAGACGATCTGGGCGATGACCGGGTTGTCCAGCGCCGCCTCTCCCATTCGAACCAGGTCGGCGGGTACGCTCCGCGTGCCAGGGTCGAACCCACTGGCGTCGACGAAGGTGGTCTGGGTCATGCCCAGCCGCCGTGCCTCGGCGTTCATCCGCCCCACGAAGGCGGTCAGCGATCCAGCGTCCCAGACCCCAAGCATCGTGGCGAAGTTGTTGGCAGATGGCAGCAGTAGGCCCTCGAGCGCCTCAAACTCGGTCAGCTGCTCGCCTGCCTGCACCGGCACCACTGATTCGTCCCGCGCCAGGTCCTCCTCGTACAGGTCCACGTCCTGGCGGGTGACCGTGATGGTTGGTCCCTGCTGGCCTGGGCGGAGAGGATGCTGGAGCAACACCACCAGCGCCGTCATCACCTTTGCCACGCTGGCGGTGGGGAGGGATCGGGCGCCCGGGCTGGCCGCCACCAGCCCGATGCCCTGGACGCCGACCGCAGCCTCCCCGGGCGTCGGCCAGGGGAGCAGAGGAGGATCGCCCAGGCTGAACGAGGGCGCAACGAACTGGCTCACCGCCAGGGTGAAGGGGCGAGCGGCATTGGCGGCCAGGGCCGAAAGTCCGATTGCGAGCAAGGCCACAGCAGCCACACGGGAGGGGGTGAGACGCACCTCGCCCATAAAGCATGCCCCCACCCGACGAGGCCGGGCAGGCCGCCAGCTGGCCGGCAACTGGGACAAACCTTTTATTCACGAGGTGCAAAAACGGTAGTACGATGGTGTCACCGGGCGGCCTCCCTCCACGTCGGCAGTGTCTACCCCCCGTCTCGCTGGCGTAACCGGGAGCCGTCCCGGTGCCCACTGGTTGCGTGCGGTCGCGCACCGCCCACTTCCCGACTGGCGCGTATCGTTCAGCCGGGTCGGTCAGGCGGGCCAGCATCGGGTGCGACCTGGCTGGAGGAAGACACCGGCCCTGGAAGCTCCGGCGGGCCATCGACAAGTGGCCATCTGGCATCTCCTCGGTACGGCGTCGGGTGCGGAACCGGGTCGAGGTAGTCCGGCTGCGACAAGAGAGCCCATCGGCGGGCATGTAATGGGTGTCTCATACTAACGTTTACTGATAGCAGCTTTTATTCGGATTTCAGGCTGGCTGGCTAGCATTGTCGCTGAGTGACGCGAGTCACCGCCATCCTCTGTCAGTGCAGGCGTCGGAACAGTGAACCGTTGCGGCTAGGGACACAAGCCAAGCGATCCGGCCCCAGTGTCGCGCCGCGAGTCGTTGCTCGAGCCGTCGCGGCCGTCCTGGTGGGGCTGTTGGCATTGGGAGCCACCATCATGGTGGCCGCGGAACCGACAATGGGCACGGCTCAGCCGTGGCTGCCGGCCACGCCACTGGTGGGCTTCTCGTTCAGTCCAGAGACGGCCGCCGCCTACGGCGAAGATCCGGAAGAGGCGCTGGCGACCCTGTTGGCCGACCTCCACCCCGCCATAGTCCGGCTTCCGGTCTACTGGGAGCAGGTCGAGCCGACCCCCGGGGTCATCGACCTCAGCTCAGTCGACCAGTTGCTGTCGGTGGTCACGGCCTACGACGCCACCGGCGTCGTTCCCGCACGCGTGGTACTGGTGATCGGGGCCCGCAATCTCGGGTTCCCGGAGCTTCATGTGCCTTCCTGGGTGGGGACGTCGGGCTGGTCGATGGCGGAGACGCTCAGGTCGCAGAGCTATCTCGACTACCTAGAGACCACCGTCAGCCACTACCGTGACGATCCCCTGCTGGTGGCATGGCAGGTCGAGAACGAACCCCTGGACGACGTCCCGCCCCCCGGAGGTCCGGCCGACAATGTTCCCTTCGGTCTTCTCCGCTGGGAAATTCAGCTTGTCCACTCACTGGACCCCCGCCACCCGATCCTGGTCACCAGCTACGACAACGCGGCGCTGAGCCTGGACCGGCTCCAGGAGAGTCCGCTCGCTGGCCCCATCTCATGGCTGAGCGGCATCCACCTGGTCGGCCACATGCGCCAGGTGCTCGAACTCGGTGACATCGCCGGTCTTGACGCATACGTGGCGACCCCCAACACCCCGCTGGAAAGGGTCGACGTGGCTGAGCGAACGGTATGGAAGGAGCAGGAGCTGCGGTACTGGGCGGAGCAGGCGGCGGCTCAGGGCAAGTCCCTGTGGGTCACTGAGATGCAGGCAGCCCCCTGGCAAGGGCAACCGAGCTTCCAGCCTCAGGATCTCCTTCTGAGCGCCGCCGCCTACCGTGGCACCGGAGTGGCCGTGATCCTGCTCTGGGGCGTGGAGTACTGGCTGGTCGACCCGACCTGGTTGCAAGAGGGGATGGTCGCGGTCGGCCTCCTGCGCCAGGGCGGCAGCGGGGTGTGCCCGGCCCCGCCCCCAACGTCGGTCGAGCTCTGACTGCACCCAGCGACCGGGCTCCATCCCCGGCGAGCCGACCCTCACATCGGCACGATCGGGTATCCGAGGGTAGCCGGCGCCGGGACCAATCTGGAAGGCGTCGTGGCCTTACCGCCGAGGTCAATACGAATCCGGCAGCTGGTTCCGACCACATGCGACGATCGTGGAGTCTCGACCGCCCGGCCCGGGCCGCACCTCTCGCCATTTCGGCCTCGACGCTCGGGTCCCACGGAAATGGAGGTGAATCTGATGACGGTCGCAGTACCGGAGCGCCTGGCGACTTCGAACGACCTGAGCCAGGACGCTCGCTCCGCGGTCGCGGACGCGCTCAATCCGCTGGTCGCGGACGCGTTCGCCCTCTATCTGAAGACCAAGAACTACCACTGGCACGTGTCCGGTCCGCACTTCCGCGATTACCACCTGCTCTTGGACGAGCAGAGCGATCAGATCCTTGCGATCACCGATGCGCTGGCCGAGCGATGCCGGAAGCTCGGCCAGCCCACCGTGCACTCGATCGGCGAAGTGGGCCGTCTACAGCGGATCCCGGACGACGACCGGGGCGACGTCCACCCGACCGAGATGTTGCAGAACCTGATGGAGGACAACCAACGGTTGGGGGCAGCCATGCGCCGGGCCCATCAGGTCTGCACCGAGTCCGGAGATGTGGCCACTGCCAGCCTGCTGGAGACCTTCATCGACGACGCCGAACGGCGCACGTGGTTCCTGTACGAAGCGACCAGGACGTGAGCCATCTGGATGTGATCCGCTGATGGTGGCAGCGAGGTCAGCCAGGCTGGCGCTCTCCGACCAGTTGGAGGGGTAGTACTTGTAGTCCCTAGGCTCAACATAGCCCACGGGTCGATGCACCATCATCCAGCCGCTCGGCCGGGGCTGACGGTGGCGCTTCCTCATCACCCGTAGCCGTGCGAACTCGTACTCGCGAGGGCCCTTGGCTCCCTCGGTCACCCGATGTCGGGCCCAGGCCCGCGGAGGGCAGGCCTCCCGCCACCCCAGCCACCGTCGCGGCCGCCGGGATGAGGCTGCTGGACGTGGTCGCGTCCGCGGTCGCCCCGTCCAGCCGTGCGGGTGGGTGCCTCCCAGCAGCGATCGCTGGTCCATACCTCGACCGTGCTGCGTGAGCATGATGACGCCGGACGCGGCATGCGTCGATTGCCAGCCGGGTAACCGCGGATTGCGGCGCAGTGCGCCGGCCTTCAGGCCGGCGCTGCGCGGCCGCAGGGGAGCCGTGATGAACCGCGTCCATCCGGTGACGGACTAGGCCGGGGGCCGCCCGGTGACTGGACTGGGAGGACCGCGAGAACCAAGCGGCCCCAACGTCAACCACCCGGCGGTTGTGCCGACCGGGAATCTCCGTCCTTCAGGGCGGAGAGGATGTCAACTCCCGGCTAATCGACCCGCCGCGCGGGGACGCTGCCGGCCTCCAGAAGCAAGACCGCCCAATCAAGGGCTGATGATGCCGACCATCAACACCGGCGTTGATGACTCCATCGATATGTGGAACACCGCCGACCCGGTGCGCAGGCGCGCGCTGATCGACCGAGCCACCCACCCGCTCAAGCTAGCCAAGGTTCGTTATCAAGGGAAGCTGGGAGACCACGACCGAGCTCTACCGCGAGTGCGGCTGACGCACGCTGAATCGCCGGCTCCCACTGCGGATAATTGAACACACGGGTGCTGTCGACGCTGCGGTTCACGGTCAGCGAAATGACACCGGCGAACCAGGAGGCGACTTTTTCGACGATGTCGATGTTGGTCCGCACAACCCCACCCTGATTTGACGGGTCGCAGTGGAAGGTGTTGATGAACGTCGCGGCGCGGCACGAATGATCCTGGACATTGGTCGAGCTCCGGCGTCAGTTATAGAGGGCCAGCGCCCGCTCCCGCACCAATAGGTGCTGAACTGCTGAGCGCCCGGATCGGACACTGCTCGGTCATGTGTCTTGCCTGTCGGCTCCCCACCCGGCAGACGCTTTCGGGGGGGCCGCGGTAGCGGGTGAGACCCGCCTCTTCGCCGGCGCGATGACCGCAACCAATACCGGCTGCAGTGAAGGGAAAGGACTATCCCTTTGAGTCCGACGCGGGCGTGACGCGGCGAGCTTCGGCGTCACCCTCCGCCTTCCCCCCTCCACAGGTGGCTCCATCAGGCCGCTGGGCCGCTGCGCTGGGCCCCGGGCTGGCCTCCAGGAGGAGCAAGAGGCCAGCGACGCCGAGGAGCAGGCCTGCCAGCGTCCCCGCCAGGACAGCAAGCGCCGCAGCCCCCACCGGGTCGCCTCCGAGCCCACTCAGCTGCCAGACGACCCGGTAGAGCGAGCTAGCGAAAGTGGAGGCGACACCGACCCAGGCCAGCACCAGCGGTGGCCACAATCGCCAGTCGACGACGCGGTGGCTCTTCGTCACCAGCGAATACATGCCAACCAGGGCGACAAGTGCCAGACCGGCAACGACGAGCAATGCCGCCCGCTGGGCGGGCGTCTGTGCGAAACGCTCGTGCACCGGGAGCCAGGCGCCCAGTCCCCAGGCCGTAAAGGTCGCCAGGTAGGGGATCAGAGCCACGGTCGCCCCGCCGACGATCAGGCGCTGGAACGCGTAGGTTGCCCCGCGCGGAATCTCGCCAAGGTGGAAACGGAACACCCAGGACCAGCGAGCGCGCGCGTAGAGCGCGAACGCGGCCAGGATCGCGAGCGCCTGGACCGTGAAACCGGTGTACACGAGCCCATACACCCACTCGGCAAGTCCGTTGTCCCGCCCCAGCACCCCCGAAGTCTGGCCAGCGGAAGCGAGGAGTCCGGCTGGGAAGCCGAGCGCGATCGGCGCCAGCAGCCCGGTCGCCACCCAGAGCGGGAGCAGCAGCAGCCATGCCGGCGCCCGCCGCCCAGGGCGCAGGGTGAGGGCGAGGAGAAGGAGGACGGCGATCAGGTCCATGCTCGCCGTCGCCCCGTTCGCAACCTCAGCCGTTGGCCCGGTGGCAAGTAGCGCCTCTTTCCCACCTGCCGCCGTCCACCCGACGAGATGACCGGAGAGCCAGAGCGCTTTCAGCGTCAGGTAGGGAAGGCAGGCAGCCACACCCACCGCGCACGCGGCAAGCCGCCAGGGACCGGCTCGGGAGGCCAGGCCGATCTCCAAGTCGGCGCCGTCAGTAGCGATGCCCGTGGTCGCCGCCGTCTCCGTGATGTGCATCGGCCCATTTTAGAGGGCTCGTTCTAAAATGCGCAGGGCAACGTATGACGTTGGCCTCGGTGCAGGCGGTCGTGCCGATCAGTGTGGTTTCTGCGCAGCGTCGGCGCCGGTAGCGCTCGGCGAGCTGATCGTCGGGTGGGGTCGGTAACTGTTGGCGTTTGAATGTATGATAGTATGTAGGGGTGAACTGGAAGGACTGGGCGCGGCAACAAGGCGTTCATCCCATGACTGGCTACCGCTGGTTCCGGGAAGGCAAACTCCCAGTTCCCGCGCGCCGTGCCGGCCGGCTGATCCTGGTGGACCAGCCACCGGTCAGTGCCGTTCAGGGGATCACGGCCGTGGATGCCCGCGTGTCGTCCGCTGACCAGAGGTCCGACCTGGACCGACAGGTTGCTCGGGTGAGCGCATGGGCGGCAGCCCAGAGCTTGGCGACCACGATCGGAGTGGAGCACCGCGACCGGTTCGCCCGCTTGGGCGCGGAGGAGGTCGAGGCTGTGCTGGCGGCACAGGGCCGCCGGTTGCTGGTTGTGGATCCATCGGAGGTGGATGACGATCTGGTGTGGGGCGTGACCGAGATCCTGACCAGCCTCTGGGCTCGCCTCTCCGGGCAGCGAGCGGCTGCCAACCGAGCGGCCAAGGCCATCGCAGCGGCCACCAGGGAGAACCCGTGAAGCTGCAGCAGGCCGGGTCCCCACGAAGCGGGCTTCGTGGGGTGCCCCAGGCCTACCGGTACGCGCTCGATCCCACCCCGGCCCAAGAGCGGAGGCTCCGCTCCCATGCCGGGGCGGCGCACTACGCCTGGAACTGGGCCTTGACCCGGGTGAAGGCGCGGTATGAAGCCGAGAAGAAGTGGTACTCGGCGGAAGAACTCCATCGGCTGTGGAACGTGGAGAAGAAGACCGAGCCCGATCTAGCCTGGTGGAGTGAGAACTCCAAGTGCGTCTACCAGGAGGCCTTCCGGAACCTGGACCGGGCGCTGGAGGACTTCTCGAAGTCCAAGAAGGGGCTGCGGAAGGGGCGACGGCTGGGCTTCCCTCGCTCCAAGAAGAAGGGCCGGTGCCGGGATTCCTGTCGCTTCAGCACCGGGGTGATGCGCTGCTCGGGCTCGACGGTCACGCTGCCCCGGCTGGGGACCATTCGCACCCACGAGTCCACCGAGGCGTTGGCGGGCAAGATCGCGGAGGGAAAGGCCAGGATCCTCTCTGCCACCGTGTCGCGGACCGCCCAGCGGTGGTTGGTGTCCTTCACCGTGGAGGTGGAGCGTGAGGTCCCGGATCATCATCGGCGGCCCCGGACGGCGGTCGGTCTCGATCTCGGGATCTCTTCCCTGATCACGGCGGTGGACCACCAAGGCAAGGTGATCAGGTTCCCTGGTCCCAAGCCGCTGAGGGCTGCGCTGCGGCGCCTCCGCCGAGCCGCGCGCGCCCATTCCCGCAAAAAGACCGGCTCAGCCAACCGCAGGAAGAGCGCGCGACGCCTGGCGCGTATCCATGCCCGGATCGCTAGCCTCCGCCTCGATGCCTTGCACAAGGCCACGACCTGGGGACTCGATACGAGACGGTGGTGGTCGAGGACCTGAACGTGGCCGGGATGCTTCGCAACCGGAGGCTGGCCCGGAGCCTGGCCGACCAGTCCTTCGGGACCGTGCGGCGCCAGCTCGACTCCAAGGCCGTCTGGCGCGGCGGCCGGCTGTTGGTTGCCGAGCGGTTCTTCCCCAGTTCCAAGACGTGCTCTGGCTGCGGGACGGTGAAAGCCAAGGCTGGCCGAGCGCATCTTCCGCTGCGAGAACTGTGGCCTGGTCATCGACCGAGAC
>CADDZO010000009.1 GCA_902812395.1 bacterium
AGGCGTTGGCGGGCAAGATCGCGGAAGGAAAGGCCAGGATCCTCTCTGCCACCGTGTCGCGGACCGCCCAGCGGTGGTTCGTGTCTTTCGCCGTGGAGGTTGAGCGTGAGGTCCCGGATCATCATCGGCGGCCCCAGACGGCGGTGGGCATCGATCTGGGGGTCTCGGCCCTGATCACGGCGGTGGACCATCGGGGTCGGGTGATCCGGTTCCCCGGTCCCAAGCCGCTGAAGGCTGCGCTGCGGCGCCTCCGCCGAGCCTCGCGCGCCCATTCCGCAAAAAGACCGGCTCAGCCAACCGCAGGAAGAGCGCGCGGCGGCTGGCGCGCATCCATGCCCGGATCGCCAACTGCCGTCTCGATGCCGTGCACAAGGCCACGACCTGGCTGGCTGCTCGATATGAGACGGTGGTGGTCGAGGACCTGAACGTGGCCGGGATGCTCTGTAACCGAAGACTGGCCCGGAGCGGACCAGTCCTTCGGGACCGTGCGGCACCAGCTCGGCTCCAAGACCGTCTGGCGCGGCGGACGGCTGTTGGTTGCCGAGCGGTTCTTCCCCAGCTCCAAGACGTGCTCTGGCTGCGGGACGGTGAAAGCCAAGGCTGGCCGAGCGCATCTTCCGCTGCGAGGGCTGCGGCCTGGTCATCGACCGGGACGTGAACGCTGCGAAGAACCTACTCGCGCTCGCCGTCAGTGGCAGAGGGGCCTGTGGAGCCGAGGTAAGACCCAGCCGTGCTGGGCACACGGCGATGAAGCAGGAGGGGACCCCACGAAGCAGGCTTCGTGGGGAGCCCAAGCAGGAACCCGGCGCCGTGCAAGCGGATAAGACCGGGACCGCCACCGGGCAACCGGTGGCTGCGGGTCGGCTGGCTAATGCTCACTGATCCGCAACGGAGTTGAAAGCGGTGCGGCGCCGTCCTCGTGGCCGTGGAGCCGCCTCAGCTAACGCGTTCTTCTGCGATGCCGAGCCGGCGGGCCAGTCGCCGTAGCTCCCGGTCGGTTCGGTCGAGCCGGTAGAGGACCTGAAGCATCACCTCGTCCTGTGCCTCGAGATGGCTCATCAGCGCCTTCATCTCCTCTTCGTCCTTGACCTGCTGCTCGTAGTCCTGCTGGGCCTTGAGTCGGTCGCGGAGGGAAGCGCGGTTCAGCGCCATGAGGAGGAGTGAGGCCCAGATCGAGCACTCGAAGGTGAGGGCTAGGTTGAGGAGCAGGAATGGATAGGGATCCCAGTGGTGGAACTGGGCGGCCACGTTGAGGGCCAGCCAGGCCGCCATCAGCGCCGCCTGGATCGCCAGGAAGGTCCAGCTGCCGACCATGCGGCCCAGATCCTCGGCCACCCGCTGGGCGGGACCGAGGTGGCGGTCGGCCTCGCGATTGAGGTCGCGGACCGGAGGATGCTCGTGCTGGTGCCTGACCAGGGAGCGGGCGATGTCGTCAATCTCTCGTGCTATGGCCATTGTCGTGGCTCTCATCCCTCCGTCTCAAGCCTTGCTGCCGGGCGGTGGAGTGTCCGGGAGCAGTATGGCGCCCAGGTCCAGCGTCTGGCAGTGGGTGGCGACCGGACAGGGCTGGGGCGGCGCGAACGAAGCCTTTTCCTGTTGGGCTGTCGCCGGCCTCCCTCTGGCGAGATGTGCGTGTTGGCCGCGCCGAGGTCGGGCCACGCGGCAGACCCGAGGCCCGACGTCCTGCGTGGAACTCACGCGGCTTCGGGGGTCGTGCCCTGGAGCAAGAGCGGGTCGCCCGCAGAAGAAGGGGACAGCCCCAGCCGAGGTCCCCGGCTGTTGTAGCGCATGCGCAAGCGTGTGGCGAGAGCCGAGGAGAGGCGGCGGTGGTTCTCCTCAGAACCCCCGGCCTTTTAGCCGTGGGGAGGTTCAGGGTATCGTCTTCTGCCGATGGCCCTGGCCCGTTCGCTCCCGGGAGCGGTAGGTTGGTCTGCGCCCGGGAGTGCTCAGGTGATCGGCTGCTGAGCCGGTCAACCGTGAGCCGAGCCCGGGAGGAACGCAACCGGCGCATGCTCCGTGCGCGGGACGCGATGGACCTGGCCTATGCCAGGCCGCTCGACCTTGCTGCGCTGGCACGGATTGCGCACGTCTCCCAGGCCCACTTCTGCCGAACGTTCCGAGCCACGTTCGGCGAGACTCCTCACCGCTATCTGCAACGCAGGCGGGTGGAGCGGGCGATGTTCTTCCTGCGGGAGACGGACCGTCGGGTGACCGAGATCTGCCTGGACGTCGGGTTCGCAAGTCCGGGCACGTTCACGCGGACGTTCCGCGCCATCGTGGGTCAGACGCCGACTGAGTACCGACGTCGGGCCGATGTCCGGGCTGCGCCCACGTGCCTGACGATGGCCTGGATGCGACCCAGCAGTTTTGGAGCAGCGGGCCTTTAGGGGCGAACATAGCATAGGGCCATGCTCACCATCACGCATTCGAAGCTGTTCGTGCTGGATCAGGACCAGGCCCTCGACTTCTACGTCGGCAAGCTGGGATTCGTGGTGACGATGGATGTCGATCTCGGGGGCGGCCGCTGGCTCACGGTGGCAGCTCCGGATGACCCTGACCACCACGTGTACCTGGAACGGCCGGGACCTCCTGCCATGGACGAGGCGACCGCGGCACTGGTGCGTGATCTGTTGACCAGAGGGGGGCTCAGCTTCGGTATCGCTCTGGAGACCGATGATTGTCGCAAGCTCTACGAGACTTGGCGGGAGCGGGGGGTTGAGTTTACGCAGGAGCCGCTGGAGCACTCATACGGAATCGACTGTGGAGTCCGTGACCCCTTCGGGAATCAGATCCGGATCCTGCAGCCGGCACACCGCCGCTCACGAGTATCGGCCACGTCGAGCTGATGTCGTGGACCTGCCTGGGCTGTCGGCCAGCGGTGCAGAATCCGCCCACGCCTGGGGCGGTGGTCCTCTTCGCCTTCTCCGGCGGGGAGCCGTCTGCCCGACGGAGAGCGGGGATAGCCCGACGGGATTTGGTCGCCGTACGGCGGTGGCGGCTTGTGAAGGAGCGGACCGTCGCCATCGACCCGCTGGTGGAGGCGCGCCTGGCGTCCGACCGCGATGGCGACAGGGCCTGCGTGCGGTTGCGCTTCTTCTCCGCGTTCCAGAGGGGCGAAGGTCGACTCCCGAGAACCGCTTCTTCTCGGCCTGGTACCGCCCCGGACACTTGGCCAGGCCCCGTTCCAGGCGTAGCGGTCCCCCCGACGTGGGGACGGAGCCTCCGCTCTTGGGCCACCGTGGGGTCGAGGGCGACCGGTACGCCTGGCGCAGCTCCTCCCGGTCGGCCCAGCCATCCTCTGGCAAAGGGATGCAATGGCCGGCCGCGTCTGCGGTCCAGCTCGCGGGATCCAGGGAGCGGGCCCTCAGGGCTGCACGCCCCGGGCGTTCGTGCTGCCGCGAACCGGCGTCTTCATCCCTCCCAGGACAGGTGAGCCTGGGTGCACGTGGGCCTCAGGGGTCGACCCAGCTCCTGGTCAGATACAGCCGGAAGGCAAGCCCGTCATAACGTCCTAATCGGCGGAAGTGCCCCTGGATGCCCTGCTCGGATGTCTGGCGCCCTCTCAGCCTGGCATACGTTAGCCTGGTCCACGAGTCCAGGATCAGCTTCCCGTACCGGCCCAGAGAGAGACCAGCATCACGTGCGCCGCCGCGTACGGGCCAACGCCGGGCAGGGCGGGCAAGCGTTTCTCCACCTCGGCGTCGGGCATGTCCGAATCGGTGAGCTGCTCCAGATCGATGCTTCCCTCTGCCACTCCCGTTGCCAGCCGCACGAGGTAGGGGCCCCTGTAGCCGCGCGCGCGACATCCCGGAGAACTCGGTGCCAGCGGCAGCCATTGCCGCCGGGGCGGGAAAGGCGCGGCCGCCACGTGACACCCGAGGCGCTCGACCGAGGTGACGGATCCTGCGGCGGAGCGAGGGGAGGTCGAAACCCGATCCTGGATCCTCGGTCTTTTCTCATTTCTCATTCTCAGGCAGGACCCGGGTGGCTCGATCGCCCCCGCGTTGGGAAACCTTGCTCGGTGATGGGACGGCGGATCGTGCAGGCTTCTGCGCCATCGCGAAGGAACGGTTGCGGTCGAACGGAAGCGCCATCGGGTCTATGGTACATGTGTTCGACAACGGGCTGGAGCAGATGGTCGGAGGCACGAGTGGTGACGTATATTGACCGTCGAGGGAGCGCGGTGGAGGCCGAACTCATGGCGGAGCGGGGGAGGCCAGAGGGCGCTGGCGCCTCGGACAGCCTGGAGGCCTTGAAGAACCTTGGCCCGCTGTCGGCGGCGAGGTTGCGTTCGGTTGGCATCAACAGTCCGGAGGAGCTGCGGGAGGTGGGAGCGGTACGTGCGTATCTGAAGCTGAAGCGGGCCTACCCCTATGAGACCACGGTCATTGCTCTCTACGCGCTCGAGGGTGCGATCACCGACACCCGCTGGTACGCGCTTCCTGACGAGACCAAGGCGAGGCTGCGCAAGCAGGTCGTGCTCTGGCGGGGCTGAGGCCCAGCCTCCCCCTGGTGAAACAATGTTGGGGGATGGCAGCCATCGCTGTGATCGGTGGCGGAGTGATCGGCTGTGCCGTGGCCGAGCGACTCAGTCGGGAACGGCGGCACCGCGTCGTCCTCCTGGAGCGGGACGTGGTCGGTTCGCACGCGTCGGGAGCGGCGGCCGGCCTGCTCGCACCCCATAGCGAGCATCTTGGCGATGACACCCCTGGCGGTGCCAGCCTCGCTCTCTATCCGGAGCTGGTCGCCCGGGTGGAGCGCTGCGGCATTGGGGTGGAGTTCCGTACCCAGGAGACGTTGGCGCTGGCACTCAGCGTCGAGGAGGAGCGGGTGCTCCGCCAATCGTCAGCTTCGTGGTTGGACGCGGCCGACGCCTGCCAACGGGAGCCCGAGGTGAGCCCATCCATTCTCGGTGCGGCCGTCTACGAGGAGGCCCAGGTCACGCCGATCCGGCTTGTCCATGCCCTGGCCCGAACCGCGGTGCGGCAGGGCGCCGAGATCAGAGAGGGCACGCCGGTGTGGGGGCTGTCGGTCCACGCTGATCTGGTCGGATCCGTCCAGGTCCCCGGCGATTCAGTCCAAGCCGACTGGGTGGTGCTGGCAGCGGGGCCCTGGAGCTCTGGGTTGGCCGCGCCCCTGGGCGTCACCCTCGATGTTCGCCCCAGCCGTGGCCAGCTGGTGACGCTCCGCCCGGTTCGCGCCTGCCTCAGCCGGGTCGTGGTCTGGCGCGGTTGCTACCTGGTGCCCAAGCCGGACGGCACGATCGTGGCCGGAAGCACCGAGGAGGAGGTCGGGTTCGATCCTCGGCCGACGGCGGAGGGCGTCGGCGGTCTGCTCCGGTTCGCCGCCCGAGCGGTACCCGTTCTGGGGTCGGCCACCGTGGAGCGGGTCTGGGCGGCCCTCCGGCCGGCGACACCCGACGGTCGCCCGGTGGTCGGGCCCGCCCCCGGAATTTCCAACCTGCTCCTGGCCACCGGCCACAACCGCAACGGCATCCTGCTCGCGCCCCTGACTGCCGAGCTGGTGGCGAGGGCCATACCATGACCGCCGTGGTGGAGGTGGAGGCAACGCCGTACGACGACGGCTGGCAGTGCTCGGTCGAGGTTGTGGAGGGCCTCGATCGGACCCATCGCCTGGTTCGCCTGGGTCGTGACGATCTGGAGCGCTGGGGAAGGTCGGGTGAAGGGCCAGAGGGCTTGGTTCGTCGTTCCTTCCAGTTGTTGCTGGCCCGCGAACCCGCGGGCCAGATCCTCCGCAGCTTCGATCTGCCCGTGATCCAGCGGTACTTCCCGGAATTCGACCGGGAGATCCGTACGCCATGAAGGTTCCCGTCCCCTGCTTCGAGTGCGGCACCTTCACCATGGTCATGGACCTGACGAAGGACCACCAGCACATCGCCTGCGAGCGCTGCGAGCGGGTGTGGTGCGCGGTTTGCCTGGGTCGGTTCGAGGTGAAGATCTCGGAGGAGTGGCTCAAGCGCCAGCGGGTGGCGCATCTGAACTGATCTGCCGGACTGGAGGGATCTGAGGGGCCGTTGGTCGCGCGCTGCTCGGGGCGGCGCAGCCTTGGACGTGACTGCTGCAGGTGACGCCGACCGGGCGTGCGAGTGGCAGTACCTGGTCGGTGAGGTCCCGGAACGCCATCGGCGGCCCCAGACGGCGGTGGGCATCGATCTTGGGGTCTCTTCCCTGATCACGGCGGTGGACCACCAAGGCAAGGTGATACGGTTTCCCGGTCCCAGACCTCTTCGGGCTGCGCTGCGGCGCCTACGTCGCGCCTCGGGCGCCCATTCCCGCAAGCAGAAGAGGACCTGAACCTGGCCGGGATGGTCCGCAACCGGAGATTGGCCAGAAGCCTGGCCGACCAGTCCTTCGGGACCATACGGCACCAGCTCGGCTACAAGACCGTCTGGGGCGGCGGTCGGCGAATGGTTGCCGAGCGGTTCTTCACCAGCTCCAAGACATGCTCTGGCTGCGGGGCGGTGAACGCCAAGGCTGGCCGAACGCGTCTTTCGCTGCGAGGGCTGTGGCTTGGTCATCGACGGGGACGTGAACGCCGCGAAGAACCTGCTAGCGCTCGCCGTCAGTGGCAGAGGGGCCTGTGGAGCCGAGATAAGGCCCACCACTGCTGGGCGTGCGGCGATGAAGCAGGAGGGGACCCCACGAAGCAGGCTTCGTGGGGACCCCAAGCAGGGACCCGGCGCCGCACACGCGGGTAAGACCGGGACCGCCGCCGGGCAACCGGCGGCTCCGGGTCGACTGACTCATGCTCACTGGCCGGCAATGGAGACCATTAGGCATCCGGACGCGGCAGCGACGAGGGGACCGCCTTGTGTCGTGAGGAACCGGCTGCAGCGGCCGCCATCCGGGGATGGAGCAGGTCGCGGCTCGCAGGCCACTGCGGCGCCTGGCGGTGGAGCCGACCAATCCCGAGGTGATGGGTAGTGGTGCGCGAGAGAAGGTCTCAGGGGGCGGTCGCGTGCAGCGCCTCAAGCAGGATCGGCTCCAGCGCCCGCCGCTGCTCCGGCCTGCCGACGGTGATGCGCACGCAGCGGTCCAATGGCGGTGCCGGGCCGCGGCGGACGAACACGCCCTGCTCCCACAGTCGATCGGCCACTGCCCGTGCCCGCTCGGCGTCGCCGACGTCGAAGGCGACGAAGTTGGTGGCCGAGGGCAGTGCCCGGACCCGACCCAGGCCGGCCATCCGCTCGTAGTCGCGCCGACCGTCGGCGACGGCGGCGGCGACACCGGCCACGAACCCCTGGTCGCCCAGCGCCGCCAGCGCCGCCACCTGGGCCAGGACACCGACCCCGAAATGGAGCCGGATCTTGTCGAAGCCGGCCACCAGCGGTGCCGCTCCGATCGCGTAACCGACCCGCATGCCGGCGAGTCCGTGGGCCTTGGAGAACGTACGCAGGCGCAGCAGCCTGGGGTCGGCTGGGTCGAGGGGTAGCCGATCTTCGGGCGCGAAGTCGAGATAGGCCTCGTCCAGGACCAGGAGGCAGCTGGCCGGCAGGCGCTGCAGGAGTTCAAGCAGGGCGGCGGAGCTGTGATACGAGCCGGTCGGGTTGTCCGGGTTGGCGAGGAAGAGCAGCCGTGCGCCCTCTGCTCGGGCCGTCTCGACCAGTGCCTCCAGGTCGTTGCGCCACTCCCGGTACGGAACCCGGGCCAGACGGCCGCCGAAGCCTTCGACGTGGTAGTTGAAGGTCGGGTAGGCGCCGAGGGAGGTCACCGCTACCTGTCCCGGTTCCAGAAAGGCGCGAACGATGAGCCCGAGCAGCTCGTCGATCCCGCTCGCCACCACCAGGTTCTCCATGCCGATGCCGTGGTGCTCGGCGAGGGCCCGGCGCAGCTGGTAGATCTCCGGGTCGCCGTAGTTGCTCACCCCGGCGGCCCATTCCGAGATCGCCTGACGGACGCAGGGCGATGCCCCGAATGGGCTCTCGTTGGCGCCCAGGCGCAGCCGGACCTGGACCCCGGTCCGTCGTTCCAGCGTCTCTGGGCCGACGAATGGGACCATCGCCGGCAGCTGCTCGACCAGCCGGGTGAACGGCGGCCGTTCGCGCTCGCTCACCGAGGCCCTAGGAGGCGGGGCTGAATACCAGCATCACCTGGCCCTGGGGGAAGCGCTGGGCCTGGGCGGCATTGGCCTCGGCCAACGTCGACCAGGTGTAGGCGTAGTTCTGGCCCTGCATGAAGCCGGCGTCGTTCGTGTAGAAGACCCCTCTGGCTGCGTCGTAGCCGGTGACCACGATCACGTGGTAGACGTTGACCGTCCCATAGTAAGGAGCGATCATCTGGCCGCCGGGGAGTCCATGGGTCATGACCGGGATGATCACCGGGTGGCCCTCGGCCAGCTCCTGCTCGGTGGTCACCTCGCTGATCGGCACCACCGTCGCCTGCAGGCCGTAGAGCCGCGATCCGACCTCCGCGATGTCCTGCACCGAGAGGTCGAGAACCCCGGGGAACAGACTCCGCTCCACGCTCACGATGTGACCCATGTCCGCGTCAGCGGTGGCGGGTGGGATTCGGCTCTGGTGATCGCCCTGGTAGTAGAGGGCCACCATCAGCAGCGCCGCCGCCTCGCAGTAGTTCTGGTGAGGGTCGTTGGCGCCCCACTGATCGTAGGGCGATTGAGACGTGTACGGCACCTGGATGAGGACCGAGGCCGGAAGCGGAGTGGGGGAAGGGCTGGCGATGGGGGTGGCGACCGGGGTCGGTGCCCCGATCACGACCGCGGTCCGTGGCCGGGGCCGAGCGGCCAGCGCCATCTGTCGCTGCCAGCTCTGAAGGGCGAGCCCGACGATCGCCACTGCCACGATCGCGACCGCCGCGACCACGATCGTGACCACGGTCCCGCGGCTGCGCATGGCGCATACCATAGCCGGAACGTTGAGCGACCAGGCAATCCGTCTGGGCAAGAGGGCCGTCCAGAACACGGCGCTGGTGGTGGCCGCCCGCGTTGTCTCCCGGCTGGTGGCGCTGGTGGTGGTCATCGTTCTGGCCAACCATCTGGGACCGGCCGGCTACGGCCGCTACACGACGTTGGTCGCGTACAGCGCCCTGGTGTCGGTGGTGGCGGACATGGGCCTCAGCTCGCTCTACACGCGCGAGGCGGCGCGTCACCCAGAGCGCCTGTCGGCCTTCCTCGCCACCCTGGTCACGGGCAAGCTGGCCCTATCGGCGGCCGCCGCCCTGATGTTCGCCGCCGCCCTGGCCTGGGTGGCGGGGTTGGGCGGGCTGGCCGTGGCCGGGGTCGCGCTGCTGTTGCTGACCAGCTATGCGACGTTGCTGCGCAGCACCTTCTATTCCGTCGGTCGGCTGGGGTTCGAGGCGATTGCGATCCTGTGCGAGACCGTGATCCAGGCGGTCCTGATCGTGGAGGGGGCACAGCACCGGGCCGGTGTCTCGTTCTTCGTCTGGGCCTACGCTGCCTCCTACGGTTTCACCAGCTGTTACGTGTTGGCCATCATGGCCATCTTCCGCCTGGGCCGTCCCCGGCTGGGATTCGACCGAGGGCTCTTTCGCTCCTGGATGGTGCTCGCTTTCCCTTTCGCGGTTGCCACCTTCCTCACCAACCTGTACTTCAAGGCCGACGTCCCCATCCTCCAGCACTTCCGGCCCTTCCAGGAGGTGGGATGGTATGAGTTCGCCTACAAGCCCTTCGAGGCGCTGCAGTTCCTCCCTCTGGCCATCCAGGCCGTCGTCTACCCGCTCTTGGCGGTCCACTACCGGGATCGCAGCCCCCAGCTTGGTGTGGCCTACGCCCGCTTTTTCAAGGTGCTGGTGCTGCTGGGCTGGCCACTCTCGGTCGGTACCTTCGTGCTGGTCCATCCGATCGGGCGCCTGTTTCGCCTCTATCCGCAGTCGGAGCCGGCGCTCCGGATCCTGGCCTGGGGGATTGTGTTCCTATTCGTCAACTCGGCCTTCACGGCCATGCTGATGGCGATCGACCGGCAGGACCTGTTCGCCTGGGCAACCGGGATCGCGGTGGTGGTGAACGTGGGCCTCAACCTCGTCCTGATCCCGCCCTTCGGCTACTTCGCCGCCAGCGCCACCACGGTGGCGACCGAGGCGGCCTTCTCGGTCGTCGGCTGGTGGTTCGTGCGCAGGACGGAGGCCCTGCCCTGGCTGCGGCTGTCGTGGCGGACGCTGGTCGCCGGGGCGGTCATGGGGCTGGTGCTCTACCCGCTTGCTGCCCACTCGATCCTGGTCTCGGTGCCGGCCGGGATCCTGGTCTACGCCATCGCGCTCTGGGCGTTGCGGGCGGTGAACCGGGAAGAGCTCGACCTGGTCCTGCGCGGGCTCAAACTGCGCCTGGCCTGAAGCCCCGGGCTCGACGCGTTCCTGCGATCGAGGTTGCTATGCTGCGCCCCGCGGCCGGCCTCGAGCCGGGCAACACCAACGACAGGAGGGATGGCACGGCGGCCCAGCGCTCTGCCCCGCCGACGGGCGCGTTTCCCCTGCTCGGCGGGGACCAGGACCTCCCCGTCCTCGGACCCTACCGGCTCAGCCGGCGCCTTGCCGAGGGCCCTAGCGGCATCGTCTGGCTGGGCACCGACGCCGCCGGTAACGAGGTCAGCGTGATCGCAATCTGGCCCCATGCGGCCGCGGTGCCGGGAGCCCTGGACCGACTCCGGGCGATGCTGGCCCGGGAGGCGGCGGAGGCCGCCCCCGCCCGGGCGCCGGTGGTCGCCGCCGACCTGGATTCGGCCCTCCCCTGGATTGCGACCCCCTACGACGGTCGGATCGGCGCCGAGCGGTTCGTGGATCGGTGGGACCGGGGCTTTGCCCCGCCGCCCTTCCCGTCCGGGCCGCCTCCGGGACCGCCACCCGGGTTCGCCGGATTCCCGGGGGGCTTCCGGCCATCCGCACCGTCTGCACCGGGAGCCCGGCGCCGACGTGCTCCTGGGGCGCTGTGGGTGGGTCTGGCCGCCCTGGCCGTGCTGGCCGTCATCGCGATTGCCCACCTCCTGGCCCAGGAACTGAAGGCGCTCAACGGGCCGACACCTCCGCCCAGCCAGGCCCGGCCGGCTCCGCCGGCGCAGGTGCTTCACACAGGGATGGGGTTCTCGCTGCGCCTGCCGGCCGGCTGGAGCTGCACGGGCAGCGCCGCCCAGGGCTGGTATTGCTCCGGGGAGGGCTCCAGCCTTGAGCTTTCGAGCCGCCCCTGCCCAGGCGCCTGCGGGCCGGTGCAGCAGCGGCGGCTGCTGGCAGCCTCCGGGATGCCGGTGGGCCGGTGGCGGTCGCTCGGGCTCGACGCCTGGGGCTACCAGGCAGTCGGGGACCAGGGGATCGAGGTCGACTTGATCACCTTCTGGAATCCGGAGGGTGGGCTTCGGCCCAACACCGAGGTGCTGGCGCTGGGCAGTGCTCCGCTCGGACGTGGGGGGGCGGTGCGCGGGCTCGAGGAGCAGGTGCGGCTGGCCACCGCCTGAGTCGTAGGCGAGCCATCTTCGTGGTCTGGGCATCGGTCGGGGTGGATGCTTGGCCAGGTCGGACGGCGGCACAGGGCGACGGCGGCCAGGCCCGGCGGGATGGCAAGCTGAGGGAGTGGGAGCGGATCCGACCGATCTCTGCTGGGCAGCCATCTTCGAGGCGGTCGGGCGCCGGGTGCGCCAGGCGGTTCTCCCCCTGCTCGGCACCGAGGCCGGTCGTCGGGAGCTCGGAGTGGGTGCTGGAGGCGACCGCACCGTCGGCCTGGACCGGGCGGCTGAGGAGGCGGCTCTCGAGGAGCTGAGCGGCGCCGCCGAGACCGGTCTCGCCTTCTCGGTCATCTCCGAGGAGGCGGGTCGGGTCTGGTTCGGGTCTGACCAGCCGCTGGTGTTGCTGGATCCCGTGGACGGTAGCCTCAACGCCAAGCGGGGCCTGCCCGTGGCCGCGATCATGTGCAGCCTGGCTGCCGGGCCCCACATGCGCGACCTCAGGGTCGGGGCAGTGACCGACCTGGTCAACGGCGACCACTGGTCGGTGGTGAGGGGAGGCGGTCTGCGGCGCAACGGACGGCCGCTGGCTCCGCCCCCGCCTCCCTCGCGGGTTGAGGTGCTGGGCCTGGAGGGGTCGCCGCGCAATCTGGTCCGGGTGCTGCCGCTGCTGGAGCGGGCCGGTAAGGTCCGACTCTTCGGCTCGGTTGCGCTCACGCTGTGCCATACCGCCGCCGGCGCCATGGACCTGGTCTGCGGCGCCAATCGCTCCCGGCTCTTCGATGCCACCGCGGGTGTCCTCATGCTCCAGGAGGCGGGAGGTGTGGTCACCGATCTCGAGGGTGGGGAGCTGGATGCCCGCCCCATCGGCTTGGAGAGCCACGGCACGCTGCTCGGCTCGCTTCATCCCGACCTCCACCGGCTGGCCCTGGAGATCCTCCGGGGCGGTTGAGGAGCCGGCGCTACCCTCCACAACCGGATGTCGGAGGTGCTCCGGGGCCAGCGTGGCCCGGTTCGGCGCCGACCCTCAGGTCGGATGCGGCTGGATGATGTGGCCGTGAACTTGCCCGCCTGCGCTGTCTGCCCGCCCGACGGCCGGCGCCGGGTCGTAATCGAGCGCGTCGAGCCCGAGATCGACGGTGGCCGCTTCCCGATCAAGCGGGTAGTGGGGGAGCAGGTGGTGGTAGAGGCGGACGTGTTCGCCGACGGCCACGACGAGATCGCCGGCGTCCTGCAGCACCTTGCCCCGGGGGAGATGGAGTGGCAGGAGACCCCGCTGCGCCCGCTGGGCAACGATCGCTGGCGGGCGGAGTTCCGGGTGGATCGGATGGGGTGCCATCGCTACTGTCTCGAGGCTTGGGTGGATCCCTTCCACACCTGGTCCCGGGACCTGCTCCGGCGGATCGAGGCCGGCCAGGAGGTGGAGCCGGAGCTGCTGGTCGGGGCGGAGCTGGTAGCGGAAGCGGCGGTGCGGGCGCAGGGACAGGACCGCCGCGCCCTGGCCGAGCTGGCGGAGCGGCTCCGAGGCCCTGAGGGGCGGAGCCTGGCGCTCAGCCCGGAGCTGGCCTGGCTGATGGCCCGTCATCCCGACCGCCGCCACGCCACCCGCTACGAGCGTGAGCTGGAGGTCTGGGTGGAGCGGCCGCGGGCCCGGTTCTCGGCCTGGTACGAGATGTTCCCCCGCTCGGCCGCGCCGGAGCCGCGCCACGGCACCTTTCGCGACGTGATCGCTCGGCTGCCCTACGTGGCCGACCTGGGCTTCGATGTCCTCTACCTGCCGCCCATCCATCCCATCGGGCATACCAATCGCAAGGGCCCCAACAACCTCCTCGATGCCTCGCCCGAGGACGTGGGCAGCCCCTGGGCGATCGGCGGTCCTGAAGGAGGCCACACCGCCGTCCATCCCCGGCTGGGGACCCTGGATGACTTTCGCCAGCTGGTCCGCGAGGCCGAGCGGCTGGGGATCGAGGTGGCCCTGGACTTGGCCTTCCAGACATCCCCCGACCATCCCTGGGTGCGCCAGCATCCGGAGTGGTTCCGCCGCCGACCGGACGGCTCGATCCGCTATGCCGAGAACCCGCCCAAGCGCTACCAGGACGTCTACCCGCTGGACTTCGAGACCGAGGCCTGGAGGGAGCTGTGGCAGGAACTAGCCCGGGTGGTCGAGTTCTGGATCGAGCAGGGCGTACGCATTTTCCGGGTGGACAATCCCCACACCAAGCCCTTCGCCTTCTGGGAGTGGTTGATCGCCGGCCTGCGCCAGCGCCACCCGGAGGTGATCCTGCTCGCCGAAGCCTTCGCCCGGCCCAAGGTGATGTACCGCCTAGCCAAGCTCGGCTTCAGCCAGTCCTATACCTATTTCGCCTGGCGGAACACTGCCCAGGAGCTGCGGGAGTACTTCACCGAGCTCACCCGCACCCCGGTGCGCGAGTACTTCCGGCCGAGCCTGTGGCCGAACACGCCTGACATCCTGACCGAGGCTCTGCAGCAGGGCGGGCTGCGGGCCAGCGCCATCCGACTGGTGCTGGCGGCGACGCTGGGTGCCAGCTACGGGATCTACGGCCCCGTCTTCGAGCTCGGGGAGACGCGGCCGCTGGTGCCCGGGCGCGAGGAGTACCTGGACTCGGAGAAGTACCAGCTGCGGCACTGGGACCTGGGGCAGCCCGGCCTGCAGGACCTGGTCAGGCGGTTGAATCGGGCCCGGCGTTCCCATCCCGCCCTCCAGCAGGACCGGACCCTGCGCTTCCTGCGCACCGACAACGAGCAGTTGCTGGCCTATGCCAAGGCATCGGACGACGGCGCCGACGTGGTGGTGGCGGTGGTCAACCTGGACTGGCGCTGGCGCCAGTCGGGCTGGGTGGAGGTGCCAGTGGCGCCGGGACCCACCTATGCGGTAAGCGACCTGCTCGACGGAGCCGTCTACGAGTGGCGGGCGGGAGAGTGGAACTACGTCGAGCTCGACCCCGAGCGTCGCTGCGCCCACCTGCTGGCGGTGCCCCGGCCGCTGGTCCCGGAGGGCCAGGATGGAACCTGACGACCCGGCCAGCTGGTACAAGGACGCGGTCGTCTACGAGGTCCACGTCCGTTCCTTCTTCGACGCCTCCGGCGACGGCGTGGGTGACTTCCGGGGTCTGATCGCGAAGCTGGACTACATCGTCCGGCTGGGCGTGACCGCGATCTGGATCCTTCCCTTCTACCCCTCGCCGCTGCGCGACGACGGCTACGACATCTCGGACTACCGGGGGGTACATCCGGCCTACGGCCGGGTGGCCGACGTGCGCCGGCTGGTCAGAGAGGCCCACGCCCGCGGTCTCAAGGTGATCACCGAGCTGGTCTGCAACCACACCTCCGATCAACACCCATGGTTCCAACGCGCCCGTCGGGCACCGCGGGGAAGCGCGCTCCGCAACTACTACGTGTGGTCGGACAGCGCCGATGGCTACGCCGAGGCCCGCATCATCTTCCAGGACACCGAGAACTCCAACTGGACCTGGGACCCCGTCGCCCAGCAGTACTACTGGCACCGCTTCTACTCCCATCAGCCCGACCTGAACTACGACAACCCCCGGGTGCACCGTGAGATCTACCGGGTGGTCGATCACTGGCTGGGGATGGGCATCGACGGGCTCCGGCTGGACGCCATCCCCTACCTCTATGAGCGAGAGGGGACCAACTGCGAAAACCTGCCCGAGTCCCACCGTTTCGTCCAGGAGCTCCGGGCCTACATCGATGCCCACTACCCCAACCGGGTCCTGCTGGCCGAGGCCAACCAGTGGCCCGAGGACGCGGCCGCCTACTTCGGCACCGCCGAGCATCCCGAGTGCCACATGTGCTTCCACTTCCCGCTCATGCCCAGGCTGTTCATGGCAGTGCGGATGGAGGACCGGTTCCCGATCATCGACATCCTGGCCCAGACCCCATCGCTGGCGCCCGACCAGCAATGGGCTCTGTTCTTGCGCAACCACGACGAGCTGACCCTGGAGATGGTCACCGACGAGGAGCGGGACTACATGTACTGGGCCTACTCCCAGGACCCGGAGGCTCGGCTCAACCTGGGCATCCGCCGCCGGCTGGCGCCGCTTTTGGCCAACAACCGGCGCCGCATCGAGCTCATGAACGCGCTGCTGTTCTCGCTGCCCGGGACCCCTTTCGTCTACTACGGAGACGAGCTGGGCATGGGGGACAACATCTACCTGGGCGACCGCAACGGGGTCCGCACCCCCATGCAGTGGAGCCCGGACCGCAACGGCGGCTTCTCCGCCGCCAACAGCCAGCGGCTGTTCCTGCCCGTGATCGTGGACCCCGAGTACCACTACGAGTCCGTCAACGTCGAGGCTCAGGAGCAGAACCCGCAGTCGCTGCTCAACTGGATGCGGCGCCTGATCGGGTTGCGCAAGCGCTACCGAGCCTTCGGGCGGGGCTCGATCGAGTTCCTCCATCCCGAGAACCGGCGCATCCTGGCGTTCGTGCGCCAGTACCAGGAGGAGCGGATCCTGGTTATCGCCAACCTCTCCCGCTTCGTCCAGTACACCCAGCTCGACCTCTCCGCCTACCAGGGGCTGGTGCCGGTCGAGGCCTTCGGCCGGACCGAGTTCCCGCCCATCCGCGGCGACGCCCCCTACCAGGTCACGCTCGGGCCGCACACCTTTTACTGGTTCTCGTTGGAGCCGCAGCGGATCGAGGCTGAGCTAGGGGAGGCCCCCGAGCTCTCGCTCTCCGAGCCGGCGCTGGAGCGGGTGCTGCCGGGCTACCTGCGCACCCGGCGCTGGTTCGGGGGTCGCAGCCGGCGCATCCAGGAGGTGACCGTGGTGGATTCGATCCCGCTCGGCGACGCCGTGATCAAGATGGTCCAGGTCGCCTACCGGGAAGGGGAGCCGGAACTCTACGCACTCCCGCTGGCGGCCTCCGAGGGTCGGGTCGTGGATGCCCTCCAGGAGGCCACCTTCAACCAGCAGCTGCTGGAGGCAATGGCCCGGCGGCGGCGCTTCCGGGGCCGGATCGGGGACGTGGTCGCCATCCCCACCCAGCACCTGCGTCGGCTGCGGGCGGAGGACGCCGAGCTGGTGCCCCGGCTGCAGACGGCCGAGCAGACCAACAACTCGGTCGTCTTCGGCGAGCGCATGATCATGAAGCTCTTCCGCCGGATCGAGGACGGCCCCAACCCCGACCTGGAGGTGTCGCGTTTCCTGACGGACCACGGCTTTGCCCACGTCGCGCCCGTGGCCGGGGCGCTGCTCTACCGACGGGACCGCAGCCGCTCGGCTGCCCTGGCCATGCTCCAGGCTTACGTTCCCAACCAGGGCGATGCCTGGTCGCACGCGCTGACCGAGCTGGCCGCGGACGGCGGTGCGACCGAGAGCTACCGTCCCTACGCGACCCTCCTGGGCGTGCGGACGGCCGAACTCCACCTGGCGCTGGCTTCCAGGCCCGACGATCCTGCCTTCGCCCCGGAGCCGACCCGGACCATGGATGCCCGCTCCATCTACCAGTCGATCCGTTCCCAGGTCGCCCGGGTCCTGCCCCGGCTGCGCCAGCGGCTGGACTGCCTGGAGGGGGACGCGCTGGAGGATGCCCGGGCGGTGCTGGCCCAGGAGGGCGAGCTGCTCCAGCGCCTCCGCCGGATCCTGAACCGCTCCATCAGTGCGCGCCGCATCCGCTGCCACGGCGACTACCACCTGGGCCAGGTCCTGTTCACCGGGGCCGACTTCGTGATCATCGACTTCGAGGGCGAGCCGGCCCGGCCCCTGCGGGAGCGGCGCCTCAAGCGGTGGGCCCTGAAGGACGTAGCCGGGATGCTCCGCTCGTACGCCTATGCCGCCCACGCTGCCCATGCCCCCAACGGCGAGGAGTGGGCCGCCGAGGTGGGTGCCGCTTTCCTGGCTGGCTACCTGGAGGCGGCCGCCGGCGCCTCCTTCCTCTCCCGGACCGAGGAGGAGCACCGATTGCTGCTCGAGACGACGCTGATCGAGAAGGCGGTCTACGAGCTCGGCTATGAGCTCGACCACCGGCCGGACTGGGTCGGGATCCCGCTGCGGGGGCTGCGCCAGCTACTGGAGGGCGGGTGAGCGAGAAGGTGCGGCCCAGCCTGTTGGGCGAGCTCGACCTGTACCTCTTCAACGAGGGCAGCCACGTCCGTCTGGCCGACAAGCTGGGGGCGCACCCGACCGCCGATGGTTGCCACTTCGCGGTTTGGGCACCCAACGCCGAACGGGTCTCAGTGATCGGGGACTGGAACGGGTGGGCCGCCGGGGCCGACCCCCTCCACCCGTTAGCCAGTTCCGGCATCTGGGAGGGGTTCGTCCCGGCTGCCCGGCCGGGTGCGATCTACAAGTACCACCTGGTCGGCCGCAGCGGGGTGGTGATCGGGGACCGGGCCGATCCCCTGGCGTTTCGCTCCGAGGTGCCACCCCGCACCGGCTCCGTGGTCTGGAATCTCGAGTACGCCTGGGGTGACGATGCCTGGATGCGGGAGCGGGCGAGCCGCAACGCGGGCAGCGCCCCCATCTCGATCTACGAGGTCCACCTCGGCTCCTGGGCCCGGGTGCCGGAGGAAGGAGGGCGATTTCTCACCTACCGCGAGCTAGCGCCGCGTCTGGCCGACCACGTCGAGCGCTGCGGGTTCACCCACGTCGAGCTGCTGCCGGTGATGGAGCATCCCTTCTACGGCTCCTGGGGCTACCAAACTACGGGGTACTTCTGTCCCACCGCCCGCTACGGCACTCCCCAGGACCTGATGTACCTGATCGACCATCTGCACCAGCGCGGCATCGGGGTGCTGCTGGATTGGGTGCCGTCCCACTTCCCCTCCGACCCCTTCGCCCTGGCCGCGTTCGACGGTACCCACCTTTACGAGCATGCCGACCCCCGCCAGGGCTACCACCCGGACTGGGGCAGCCTGATCTTCAACTACGGCCGCCACGAGGTGCGCAGCTTCCTTATCTCCAGCGCCCTCTTCTGGCTCGATCGCTACCACGCCGACGGGCTGCGGGTGGACGCGGTCGCCTCCATGCTCTACCTCGACTACTCGCGTCGCGACGGCGAGTGGATCCCCAACCGTTACGGAGGGCGGGAGAACCTGGAAGCGATCGACTTCTTGCGTCGGCTCAACAGCGAGGTCTACGGCGCCCATCCGGACGTGCAGATGGTCGCCGAGGAGTCCACCGCCTGGCCCATGGTTTCCCGCCCCGTCTACCTGGGCGGGCTGGGATTCGGGATGAAGTGGGACATGGGCTGGATGCACGACACGCTGGAGTACTTCCGCCACGATCCCATCCACCGCCGCTACCACCACGACGCCCTCACCTTCCGCGGACTCTACATGTTCACCGAGAACTTCGTCCTCCCGCTTTCCCATGACGAGGTCGTACACGGCAAGGGCTCGCTGCTCGGCCGCATGCCGGGGGACGACTGGCAGCGGCTGGCCAACCTGCGCCTGCTCTATGGATGGATGTTCGGGCAGCCGGGGAAGAAGCTGCTCTTCATGGGGGGCGAGTTCGGGCAATGGCGCGAGTGGGACCACGACAGCTCGCTGGACTGGCACCTCCTTCAGCACGACCGCCATGCCGGCGTCCTGCGCTGGGTGGCCGACCTGAATCGCTTCTATCGTTCCGAACCAGCCCTGCACCAGCTCGACTTCGAGCCCGCCGGCTTCTCCTGGATCGACGCCAACGATGCCGAACAGTCGGTGGCGTCCTTCCTCCGTTCGGCCCGTGGTCGCCACGTGCTGTGCGCGTTCAACTTCACCCCCGTTCCCCGCCATGGCTACCGGCTCGGGGTGCCCAGAGGGGGCAGGTGGCGGGAGGCCCTGAACGGGGATGCAACCGTCTATGGGGGTAGCGGCCTGGGCAACCTGGGCGGGGTGGATGCGGAGCCCAGGCCCTGGCACGGCCGGCCCTGGTCGGTCGGCTTGACCCTGCCCCCCCTGGCTGCCACCTTCCTGGTCTCTGAGAGTTGACATCCTCTCCGCCCTTGAAGGGCGGAGATTCCCGGTCGGAGTACCGCCGGGTGGTTGACGTTCGGGCCGCTTGGTTCTTGCGGCCCTCCCAGTCCAGTCACCGGTACCCCCCGGCCTAGTCCGTTACCGGACCGCACAAATGTATCACGGCGCCCCTGGGGGCCGCGCGGCGCTTCACCACCGGCCTGAAGGCCGGCGCACTGCGCCGCAATCTCGGTAGGCGCGCTGGCGGCGACTGCTGGCCACGAGCCGGCCATCTGGCCACGCCGCGGCCGCCATCCGCCGTGTGGTCAGCCGCACCCGGCCCGAGCGGTCCGATGGCGGCTGCCGCCGAATGCTGGATCTGCGCCGGCGGCCAGGGCTGGGCCACAATCAGCCTTCGTCCATGCGACCCCTTCACCTGGCCTTCGTCTGGCACCTGCACCAGCCTTACTACAAGGACGACCCCACCGGGACCTATCTGCTGCCCTGGGTGAGGCTGCGGGCGACCAAGGATTACGCCAAGATGGCCGCCCTGCTCGACAGCTATCCCTCGATCCGCCAGACGTTCAACCTGGTCCCTTCGCTGCTGGTGCAGCTGGAGGACTGTGCTGACCCGTCGCCCCACTCCCGGGACCTGTTCGGGGAGCTGGCCCGCAAGCCTGCAGCCGAGCTGACGGCCGAGGAGCGGAAGTTCCTGTTGCGATGGATGCGGGAGTCCCCCCGCTTCCTCCGGGTCCAGGCCTCGCCCCGCTATCGGGAGCTGGCCTCCCGCTCCGACGCCGATGCCTTCACTACCCAGGAGGTGCGCGACCTGCAGGTCTGGTACAACCTGGCCTGGGCGGACGAGGCCTGGGCCGGCCGCGATCCCCGGCTGGCCGACCTGAAGGCCCGAGATCGCGACTTCACCGAGGAGGACAAGAGGATCCTCTTCGCCGCCCAGCTGGAGGCTGTGCGCGGCGTCCTTCCCGCCTACGCGGGCCTGGCCCGCCGGGGCCTGGCCGAGCTGACCTTCTCCCCCTTCTACCACCCCATCCTCCCCCTGATCGCGAACATGGGCTCGGCCCGCGAGGCCACTCCCTGGATCGACCTGCCCGACCCGCCGTTCGCTCATCCGGAGGACGCCCTGGCCCAGATCGTCGAGGGTAGGCGCGAGTTCGAGCGCCTGCTCGGGGTGCGCCCGCGCGGCATGTGGCCGTCGGAGCTGGCGGTCAGCGAGGACGTTGCCCGGATCGCCATCCAGGCCGGGGTGGACTGGTTCCTCTCCGACGAAGAGGTCCTGGGCCGCTCGCTGGGCGTTTACCTGGGACGGGACGAGGCCGGATGCCTCCACCAGCCCGAGCTGCTCTACCGCCCCTGGCGCCTCCAGCGGGAGGAGGGCTCCATCACCGCCGTGTTCCGCGACAACCTGCTGAGCAACCGGATCGGCTTCGACTACCACCACATGGGCACCAAAGAGGCGGTCGAAGACTTCATGGACCGGCTCCGTCGTATCCGGGAGCAGCAGGGAGAGGACCGCGACTTCTTGGTGGTGGTGGCGCTGGACGGCGAGAATCCGTGGGACTTCTACCCGCGGGAGGGGCACGATTTCCTAGAGAGCCTCTACGAGCATCTGGAGCGGGCCCCGGAGGTGGTCTGCACCACCATCGCCGAGTATTTGGACGAGCACCCCGAGCGCCAGGAGCTGGGCCGCCTCCACGCCGGCAGCTGGATCGGGGCCAGCCTCGACACGTGGGTGGGCGACCCCGAGCACCGCACCGCCTGGGAGCTTCTGGCCCGGGCCCGCGACTGGCTCGTAGCCCAAGAGCCACACCGCCCGGCAGAGGCCGTGGCTGCGTCCTGGCGCGAGATCCGGATCGCGGAGGGCTCGGACTGGTTCTGGTGGTTCAGCCGGAAGCACGACTCGGGCATGGACCCGATCTGGGACAACCAGTTCCGCCTCCACCTGCGCAACGTTTTCACGTTGCTGGGCGAGCGGCCGCCGGCGGCCTTCTTCCGGCCCATCCTGGGTGGGGCGGCGGCCGAGGAGGGGCAGGGACCGAGGGGCCTGATCACGCCGGCCGGTCCAGACGATCCGGACTGGGAGCGGGCCGGCCGCTACGAGGTACAGACTGGGTTCGGGCGCCTGCACCACCCGGCCGAGGTGGTGGACCGCCTGCTCTATGGCTGCGACACCGAGAGGCTCCATGTGCGGGTGGACACCGCCGTCACCCCTCAGCAGCTGGCCGCGCAGGGGATCGAGTTCTGGGTCTACCTGTCGGGGGCAGCGCCCGGTTCAGGCACGAGGTCGATCCCGGCCCCGCTCGCCCCGGAGGGCTTTGCCGACCTGGGCTTCGAGCCCGGCACGGTGGTCCGGGCTGGGCCGGAGGGGCTGGCGGTGGCCCGTCTGGAACCGGACGGGGCGGTGGTGGTGGCCGAGGAGCAGGCGTCCCCGCTCTGCTTCTCCATCCCTCTGCATCGCCTGGGAGTGCTCGGCGGCGATCTCCTGCAGGCAGCCCTGGTGGTGACCCGCCAGGGCCACGACCTGGAGCACGTCCCTCCGGTGGGAGCCGTCGGCCTCCGGCTGCCCCGGCTGGCGGGGGAGGAGGGGGAGGGGCGTCCGCTCCGCATCCTGATGGCGGCGGCCGAGGTTGCCCCCTACGCGCGCGCGGGCGGGGTGGCCGACGTTACCGCCGCGCTGGCCAAGGAGCTACGCCGCCAGGGCCACGACGTCCGTCTGGTCATGCCCCGCTATCGCCAGGTGTCGGTCGAGGACCACCGGCTCCGGGTGGCGGTGCCGCGGCTGGCCGTACCGCTCGGCGATCGGGTCCTGGAGTGCTCGCTCCTGGAGGGCCGCCTGGGCGAGGTGCCGGTCTACTTCGTCGACTGCCCCTCCCTCTACGACCGCGACGGTCTCTACGGCTTCGCGGACGACGACGCCCGCTTCGTCTACCTCTGCCGGGCCGTCCTGGAGGCCCTAGGACCGCTGGGTTTCCACCCCGAGGTGATCCACGTCCACGAATGGACTACGGCCCTGATCCCGAACCTCCTGGCCCGTCTCTACGCCGGCGACCCTCGACTCTCCAGCGTGGCCACCGTGCTCACGATCCACAACCTCGCCTTCCAGGGGGCCTTCGGCCCGGCCACGTTGCGCCTGGCCGAGCTGGAGGGCTGGGGCCTGATCCGGCTCGGCATCCCGCACCTGGACGAGACCGTCAACTTCCTGGGCCGGGGGATCCACTTCGCCGACCAGGTGAACACCGTGAGCGAGCGCTACGCCGAGGAGATCCGGTCACCCGAGTTCGGCGAAGGTTTGGACGAGCTTCTCTGCAGGCACGCGGCCAAGCTCCACGGCATCGCCAATGGCCTCGACGTGGAGCTGTTCGATCCAGCCACCGATCCCGAACTTCCCTACCACTTCTCCCTCCGCGATCCCTCACCCAAGGCAAAGGTGCGGACGGCGCTGCGCGCCGAGCTGGGGCTGGCCGCGACCTCCGATCCGCTGATCGCGGTGATCTCCCGCTTCTACGACGTGAAGGGCCTGGACTTGATCCAGCAGGCGCTGCCGGCGATGGCGGCGCTGGACCTGCAGCTGGCCGCCCTCGGGGCCGGGGACCGGCGCTACGAGGACATGTTCCGCTACCAGGCGGCCCGACATCCCGGCCGCTTCGCCGCCTACATCGGCTTCGACCTGGGCCTGGCCCGACGACTCTATGCCGGCGCCGACCTACTCCTGATGCCCTCGCGGGTGGAGCCCGGAGGACTGGGCCAGCTGATCGCCCTCCGCTACGGCACCATCCCCATCGTCCGGAGCACCGGCGGCCTGGCGGATACGGTGGAGGACTACGACCCCGCCGCTGACCGTGGCGTCGGCTTCACCTTCGCCGCCTACGACGCCTGGCAGCTGTTCGCGGCCGTGGTCCGAGCGATCGAGAGCTTCAAGCATCGCTCAGCCTGGCAGCGTCTGGTACGCCGGGCCATGGCCCAGGACGTGTCCTGGCGCCGCTCGGCGCGCGAGTACGCGGCCCTCTACCGACGGGCCATCCGGTCGCACCGGAGCCGCGGCGCTGCCCTGCCGGGGTAGGCAGACAAAGAAGGGGCTGGCCTTGTCGGCCAGCCCCTCGTTCACTCTCGCTTGAATCCCGTCGCGATGGAGCTATCGAGCAATCTCCTGGACTACAGGAAGCCCATCCATTCACGACCAGCTCTGGGTCCCATCGGACCCTCGTCGCGTGCTACCGGAGTTTCGACACCCCCGCCACGACGGTAGTGAACCTGTCCGGTGGTTCGGCCATAGGCACCTCCGTCTTTCAAAACCCGGTATCAGCTCTGTCGCTAAACCTTACCGGGACGACGGTGTGCTGTCAACCCCGATCCGCCTCACAGAGCTCCTACCATGCGCGGGGGCACGGGCCACTCGTCTCGGTTCGACATGCGCAGGAGGAGGTGCAAGCGATGGCGGAGCCGACGGTCTGCGTGGTGGGGGCGTCCAACCTGGACCTGGTCAGCTACGTTCCCCGGCTGCCCCGGCTGGGGGAGACGCTGCACGGCACCCGCTTCGAGACCGGGTACGGGGGCAAGGCCGCCAACCAGGCGGTGATGGCGGCCAAGCTCGGGTCTCGGGTCTCGCTGGTGGCCAGGGTCGGCCGCGACCCGTTCGGACAGCGCATGCTGGACAACTTCCGGCAGCTAGGGGTGGACGTGGCCCACATCACCGTTACCGATGCCGCCCCCTCGGGGGTGGCCACCATCCTGGTCGACCCCGAAGGACGCAACTGCATCGTGATCGTGGGCGGGGCCAACCAGCACCTCTCGGGTGAGGACGTGCTGGCGGCACGCCCGACCATCGCGGCTGCCCGCGTCGTGGTCTGTCAGCTGGAGGTGCCACTCGAGACCTCGATGGCGGCGCTGCGGGAGGCGAGGAGTGCGGGTGCCATGACGATCCTGAATCCGGCCCCGGCTCCCGAGGACCTGCCCGAGGAGGCCTACCGGCTGACCGACGTCCTATGTCCCAACCAGGTCGAGGCTGAGCGGTTGAGCGGAGTCGAGGTGAAGAAGGAGGGGGCTGAAGCTGCTGCCGTGCGCCTGCTGGAGAGGGGAGCCGAAAGTGTGGTCCTGACGCTGGGTGAGCAGGGGTGCCTGGTCGCCCAGGCCGACCAGGTGGTAAGGATCCCGGGCGAGCAGGTACGTGCGGTGGACTCGACCGGGGCCGGCGATGCCTTCGTCGGCAGTCTGGCCCACTTCCTGGCCGCCGGTACTTCACTGCAGGAGGCAGCGGCACGTGCCAACCGCATCGCCGCCATCAGCGTCACCGCCCGGGGTGCCCAGGCCAGCTTCCCCGACCGGGCCGATCTGCCGGCCGAGCTGGGGTAGGTCAGCCGCCCCAGTCGGGGAGCAGCTGGAGCTGCTCCACTCGCTCTGCCGCCGGCACGTAGCAGCGGGACGCGTACTCGGCCACCATACGCCGAGCCGAGAAGCGGGCCAGGGTCGCCCGCATCGCGGCCCGCATCATGGTAAGCCACCGCCCCGGCAGGCCAGAACTGTCGCGGGCGTAGAAGGTGGAGACCACCTCCCGCTCCAAGAGGCGGAACAGCGCCTCTGCCTCCGCGTCGTCGTCCGGCTCGGGGCGGTCGATGGTGGCGCCGGAGGGGATGGCCCAGCCCGCGCCGGGCCGATACCCCTCGTCCCACCAGCCGTCGAGGATGCTCACATTCAGGGCGCCGTTGGCGGCCGCCTTCATGCCCGACGTTCCGCTCGCCTCAAGGAAACGGCGGGGATTGTTGAGCCACACATCACTGCCCTGGACCATCAGGCGCGCCACCCCCAAGTCGTAGTCCTCGAGAAAGGCGACCCTCGGCTCGGTGCGGGCCAGGGCGACGATGTCGCGAAGGACCGCCTTCCCCTCTTGGTCGGCAGGGTGTGCCTTGCCAGAGAAGACGATTTGTACCGGCCGCTGGGGGTCGGCGAGCAGCTGTTGCAGCCGGTCGCGATCGTGGAGGAGGAGGTTGGCCCGCTTGTAGGCGGCGAAACGACGCCCGAACCCGATCGTGAGCGCCTCCGGGTCGAGCGGGGCCCCTGAGGCACGGGCGGTTTCGATCAGATGTCGTTTGAGCCGGCGATGGGCCTCCCAAAGGTCGGCGTCGGGAATGGCGTCGATACCTGCCCAGCGCGGGTCGTCCTCCTCGAGATCGCACCAGTCCTCGCCTACGTACCGGCTCAACAGCCGGCCGATTTGGGGGGCAACCCACGTGGGCATGTGCACGCCGTTGGTGACGTGGGAGATCGGGACCTGGTCCTCGGGCAGCCCGGGCCAGGCGTCCTTCCACAGCCGCCGGGAGACGGCGGCATGGAGCCTGCTGACACCCAGGCTGTGGTCCGACATGCGCAGACCGACGTAGGTGGTGGTGAGCGGCTCGGTCGCGTCCCCGGGGTTGCGACGGCCCAGGTCCATGAAGCGGTCGACGTCGAGGCCGACCTCGGACAGGTAGGGTCCGAGGAGGCCGCGGACCAGGGCGGGATCGAAGCGATCGCTGCCGGCCGCGATCGGGGTGTGGGTGGTGAAGACGAAGCCGGCCCGGGTCACCAGGCGTGCCTCTTCCAGGCTCATCTGCCGTTCGAGCACGAGCTCTCGCATCCGCTCGATGGCGAGAAGGAAGCCGTGGCCTTCGTTCATGTGGAAGACGTTGGGGGCGATCCCCATCGCCCGTAGCGCCCGCAGGCCGGCGATGCCGAGCAGCATCTCCTGGGGAAGCCGGCGGTGGGGCTCGGGCACGTAGAGGCGGCTGGTGATGGCGCGCAAATCAGGTGGGTTGGCCTCCAGGTCGGTATCGAGCAGAACCAGCCGGACCCGTCCCACCCGGGCGGACCACAGCGCCACCCGGACCTCGCGCTCCCCGATTGGGCAGGTGACCTCGAGCGGCCCGTGTGCTCCGCGGACACGCTCGATCGGGAGTGCCTCGAAGGCGATCTCCGGGTAGATCTCCGACTGGTTCCCGTCGGTTTCGATGCGTTGCCGGCCGAACCCCTGCCGATAGAGCAGGCCGACGCCCACCAGCGGCAGTCCCAGATCGCTCGCAGCCTTCAGATGGTCGCCAGCTAGGATGCCCAGCCCGCCCGAGTAGAGAGGCAGGATGTCGGCCAGACCGAACTCCATCGAGAAGTAGGCGACCATGAGGGGGGTCCGGCCAGCCAATTGCATGGGCGGTTGCTCGCGGTGCTGGCGCAGCGCGGTCCGGGCCACCTCCAGCGCCTGCCGCGCCTCGGGGCGCTCGATCGCCAAGGTCGCGCCCTCGGCCCCGAGCCCGGCCAGGAGCACGATCGGGTTGTGGCCGGAGTCGTCCCAGCGGGCCGGCGCCAGGGCCGGGAACAGATCGGCGATGCGGTGGTCCCAGGTCCAGGTAAGGTCGAGCGCGATCTCCTTGAGTTCTGCGAACAGGCGTGGCCCGAACTGACGTGCGTCTGAATTCCCCACGACGAGGAATGGTATGGGGCCAGGCGGTTGCGGGAGGCGATCCCGATCAGGACCGAGGACGGTACACTGAGTGCCGCTCGGACGCGGGAGTAGCTCACCGGGCAGAGCGCGACCTTCCCAAGGTTGAGGTAGCGGGTTCGAGTCCCGTCTCCCGCTCCATTTCCCTGGGGCCGGAAACCAGGGCTCCTGGGCTGGTGCAGGAGCAGAACAGGGAGCGCGCTGCGTCCAGTTGCGGTGTCCCTCGCCGTCCTCGGCCATTGCCGTCGGATCGCGTTCATGGCGCGGCGAGCCCGGCGAGCTGCTCGGGACCCTGGGGCCGACAACGTGGAGCAATTACCGGCCTGCGATGGGGAGCCGATGCGGCGAAGGTGGGGACGGACCATTCCTCGTCACCCGAGCCAGCTCCGGTACCAGCTCGGCAGCGTTGACCGTACCGACCCCGCTGGCCAGGTCGTAGCCCATCAAGGCCGAATAGCCGGCGACCGTCACTTCCACATGGTGGGTGCTGTTGCAATTCGCCCAGCAAAAGCTGAACGAGTTGTTGCCCCGAGTCACGTCCACGATACCGGCCGCATGTTCGTCGGCCAGGAGATAGAGACGAGGATTCAGCCACCCAAGACGCCGATGACCTACCTGGTCGGCCAGCGCCACCACACCGGCGAAGAGCGGGCAGGCCTCGCTCGTACCGCCGACCACGTGCCACACCGGCTGGCCGCTGAAGCTGGAGAAAACATCGACGCCCCCATTGACTGCGGCGCTCATACTGATGTCCGGGGTTCCGCGTTGGGAGCCGACGAGAGACCGAACGTCGTCCTGGAAAGAAGGACGGGAGAACACGGCGGACAGACCGCCGCCTCCTGCCCCGCCGCCATCCCACACCGTATCAGGAGCGATACGCCTGCCCTGCGAATCGAGGTGCAGTTGGGTTCCACCCACCGACGTCACCAGAGGATCTGATGAGGGCCAGGAATTGACGGCATAGGCGTAGCAGCATGTTCCGTCTTCTCTCGGGTCCGTGGGCCCGGTGTCACCGGCCGAGGCTAGAACGGTGATCCGGTTGCGCAGCGCGTCGACGTAGGCACCACGGAGGTCGAGAATGTCCCGAGGGTCCGGGAACGTCTCCTCGGTGGCGCCGAAGCTCTGCGAGATCACGTCCGCGAGCCGGTGGTTGATGACATAGCGTTCGGAGGTGACGATCTGGGGGAAACCCTGGATGCCCTCTGTCTCCGACTGAGGCGTCTCGACCACCACGATGTTGGCGGACGGTGCCATGACGTGGGCCCATTCGACGTCCAGAGATGTCTCCTCCGCCCAGCCGAGGCGGTCCCCCCTTCCGAACGGGTCCTGCGGAAAGGGTGGCACCTGGCCGGCAGGCTGGATGATGGTCAAGGAAGGTGGGGCTGGAAGGCCAAAGGCTTCGTCGAATGTCTGCAAGTCGGAGCGAATGGTCGGGGAGCCGAAGGCATCGACGATCGCAATCGAGATCCCTCGCCCATCGATCCCCCGGCGCAGGAGGGGCAAGAGATCATAGGCGCGCTGGAGCTGGAACGGCTGGTAGCAGGCCACATGGAAATGCGACTCGCAGTAGCCGGTGGTCGGGGGAAAGGCAAGACCAGTCCCTGTTTGCAGTTCCACCAAGTCCGGTCTGATCAGTGGCGGCTCGGGCGCGACCGGCTGTAGCCCCATCGAGATCGTGCCGAGGATGAGAAAGGCGAGTGAGCCGCAGCCCAGCGGCCGATGCACCGCCACTCGGGCTAAACGGCTCCATACGATCGAGCCGGCCATCCCTGCGATTCACCCTACGCCCGCCAGTCCCGGAGGTCAACGGCTGAGCAATCCGGCCTTCTCGCCACAGTTGAGCAAGATCGATGTGGCAGGTGCGCTGGCCTCCCGCCGCTGGCTGACGTCGCAGGCTTGGCACCATCGCCGAGGCCCGGTGGGAAACGTGCGATTCCTCCTGGGACATGCAGATGTCGACGGCAACGAGTTGATGCAAATCCTGCCGGCGCAACGAGGGGCGACACTGGTGGCCAGATCGGGCTGTACATAATCACCTGATTGAGGCACTTCTTGAGGTGTCTAGCCTGTTAACATCGAGCGGCGAGCACAGGAGCCGGCGTTCCACAACCGGTCTGTTGCTGGGAAGGGGCGCGGCGATCGGGGACTACCTCTCGAACAGGCGCTGCGGATGCCAGTAGTCTCGACTCGGGTCGGGAACAGCTGGCTCAGCTGCATGACGTACCCTGGATGCTGTTGACGAGCCGAAGGACAGCGAGGGTAGCCTGACAGGCCGCCAGCGGTGATGGCAAGCCATCGCTGTAGTCGCCTTCCCGGAGGGTCAGTCCAGGGCTCGGAAGACCGGGATCTTGACCTGGCCCAGATCCTCCCAATCCAGCCGTACCCGCTGGCCGACCCGAACGGCCTCCGGTGGCGCCACCACCTCGGACAGCATTCGGAATCCCTCGTCGACGTCGATGAGAGCGACCACGTACGGGAGGCGGGCGCCGAAGAACGGGTGACCGTGTTGCCGAATCACGGTGTAGCTGTAAACGGTTCCCGCGCCGGCCGACTCCTTGGTCTCCAGCTCGAGGCCGCCACAGTAGGGGCAATGGAGCCGGGGGTGGAAGACCAACCGGCCACAGCGCTGACAGACCTGGTAGATGAGGCGGCCCGCGCGGGTTGCCTTCCAGAAGGCACGGGTGTCCGGGTCGGTGAGCGGCGGCAAGGGCCGCTGCTCGTCGCTCACGTGCCTCCTGCGGCGAGGACGACGGTGCCGGCCGCATGGCGGGTTCCCAGCTGGCCGCCGTTCCCGTGTGCGATCGCCAGGCGGGCGCCCGGCACCTGCGAGCAGGACTGTCCCCGGAGCTGCCGGGTGGCCTCGATGAGCAGGAAGATGCCTCGCATGCCGGGATGGTTGGAGGAGAGGCCTCCGCCGTCGGTGTTGAGCGCCGGCCGTCCACGGTCGAAGCGCAGCCGACCACCCTCGACGAAGGGGCCGCCCTCGCCCTTGGCGCAGAACCCGAGGTCTTCCAGGATGGTGAGGACCGTGATCGTGAACGAGTCGTAGATCATGGCCACGTCAATCTCGTCCGGGCGCACCCCGGCCTCGGCAAAGGCCCGAGGGCCGCAATCGCGGGCGGCAGTGGTGGTGATGTCGTTGTCGTTCTCCGTGTAGCCCACCGCTTCCGCCGCACCGACGATCCAGACCGGTGGCTGACGCAGGTCGCGGGCGAGCTCAGGGGCCACGATCACGACCGCGCCACCTCCGTCGGAGATAATGCAGCAGTCGTAGAGGCGGAGCGGGTCGGCGATGAGGCGGGCGGAAATCACATCGTCGATCGTGATCTCGCGAACCTCACGAATGCCGATGTCGTGCAGGCCCTGCACCGCCTCCGGATTGCGCATGGCGTGGGCACGGGTGGTGACCGCGATCTCAGCGAGCTGCTCGGGCCGGGTCCCGTACTGGTGCATGTGCCGGCGCGCCACCAGGGCGTAGCTCCCTACCAGGGTGAGCCCGAAGGGCACCTCCATCCCGGTGGCCGGGGCGGTGGGCGCTCGCCCGCCCCCCGTACCGATGGCCCGGGCATCGCTGCGAGCGGTGGAGCCGTAGGTGAGCAGTGCCACCCGCGCCCTGCCGGCGGCTAGGGCTCGGGCGGCGTGGCCAGCGTGGAACTCGAAGGAGGCGCCGCCGACTCCGGTGGTGTCCAGGATCCGCGGGTGGAGGCCCAGGTATTGGGTCAGCGTCAAGCCGGCCCCGGTCTCGCCTGCGTCGTAGAGGGCGTCAACGTCCTGCCAGCCGAGCCCCGCGTCCTCCAGGGCTCGGGCTGCCGACAGGGCCTTGATCTGGAGCGCGCTCAGCCCGCCGGCGATGCGGCGGGGGAACTCGTAGATCCCGGCGATAGCCGCCAGGCGATCGCGCGGCACCTGGCGATTCTAACGATCGATCGTCGGACCACCACCTTGACCAAACATCATCTCGGCGGCGCAAGCCCCCCGCGTCAGCGCTGGGTTGCTCCACGCGGGCTTGGCGCGGGAGCGCTGCCGGGTGCGGAACCGCTCCTGCGGGCGGCGTGGAGGCAAGCTACCCAACCTGCGAGTTGGAAGGCGTTTCGCCCATCCTCCTTCGGGGCCGCACCCCGGAGGAAGAGCGGGTCGCACGCACACGCAGAAGAGAGGACGGCCCAAGCCGAGGCCCCGGATGTTGGAGCGCATGCGCAAGCGTGTGGCGAGAGCCGAGGAGAGGCGGCGGTGCTTCTCCTCAGAACCCCCGGCTTTAGCCGTGGGGAGGTTCAGTGAATTTGGGAGGACCGCAGGACCAAGCGGGCCGGCCGTCAATCACCCGGAGGTGGGTACGTCGGCGGGGGGAATCCCCGGCCTGAAGGGCGGTGAGTCGCGGTTTCGCAATCGCCATCAGCTGACCTGCCGGGATCGCCGTCCTTGAGGACGGAGAGGATGTCAACTCTCTGATACTGGCGTTGGCGGTCACGGGCCAGCAGTGTTGCCCGAGCCGGTAATGGCTCGCCTGTCTAGCCTGATCAGTTGGGCTCGAACCGGACCGGCAGGGAGTCGAGCGCCGGCATCGATAGCCCCCCGCCCCAGATCAAGGCCGGGGTAGGAGCATCGGGATCGAGCCGGAGGCCGGGAAGCCGGTCCAGGAGCGCGTTCGTAGCCACTTCCAGCTCCAGCCGGGCCAGGTGCTGGCCCAGGCACATCTGGGGACCGGCGGCAAAGGCCAGGTGTGGTCTGGGCGGGCGCATCACGTCGAAGCGGCCCGGGTCGGTCCAGTGCTCCTCGTCCCGACTGGCCGATGCCAGACAGAGGCTGAGGAAGGATCCAGCTGGGATCGGCAGGCCCCGGATCGACGTGTCCACGGCGGCCATGCGAGCAATGAACGGCACCGGAGCGTCGAAGCGAAGCCCCTCCTTGACGGCATCCGGCACCAGCTCGCGATCCTCGATCAGCCTGGCCAGCTGGGCCGTTCTGGAGGAGCCGATACAGGAGCGAGGGGAGGGCGCGGGAGGTGGTCTTGATGCCGGCCGGCAGGAGCAGGCGAAGGAACGAGGAGATGGTCTCGTCCTGCAGCCGCTGACCGCCGACCTCGGCCTCGACGAGGTCGTTGATCAAGTCCTGACGGGGAGCGCGGCGGCGCTCTTCGACCTCCGCGGCAAAGTAGTCGCGGAGCGCGGCGGACGCGGCCAGGCCCCGGCTCGGGTCCTGCCCGACCCCGATCAGGTCCAGCGACCAGCGCTGGAAGGGGTCGAAGTCTTCCGGGCGGAGCCCGAGGATGCGGGCGATCACCCGGAACGGGAACTCACCACAGGACTCCGCGACCAGATCCGCGCTCCCCTGATGCCGGAATGCTGCCCAGCACCCGGGCGGCCCAGGCCTCGAGGGCCGCCTGGCGGAAGGCGTGGGCGACCAGGTGGCGGTGGAGCTTGTGATCGGGATCGTCCATGCTCGGGATGGTCCGGCCCATGACCAGGTCGATCCCATGTTCGTAGGCTCGGGAGGAGAAGGTCCTGGGCTCGCGCAGGACCCGGGCGCAGTCCTGGTAGCGGTAGAGGGTGAAACCCGCGCCCGTGCCGGGTGCCAGCGACCGCGGCCACACGGGTGCCGTGCGCCAGCGCTCGGCGAACTCCTGGTAGACAGCCTCGTCGAGCAGCATCAGCTCGCCCATCGCCCTAGTCTCCCCGCCACCGTTCGTCCTCCGGGAGAGCTCGCGCCGTCGGCGCCGGAACAGCCGCCGCCTCGAGGTGGCTCAGCAGCTCGTCTCGGCAACGGGTGCTTCGGTCGGCTCGGCCGGAGGAGATGCCAGCTGGGCCGGACCGACCCGAGCCGGTTCCAGCCCACCTGGCCCCTGCCTTTGGCGGTCATTGCGAGTCGGCCCGGGTGGGCCCTGGTGCCGCCGGGAAGGTTACGGATCACGTGGCGCCAGTGGGAACGCCCGCCTCGGCCGCTCCTGGCGGGTGCTCTGGGGGCCGGCCCTGGCGGGGGTGACGTCAACCGGCAACATGGGGGCCGCCTCCCCGGCCTCGGCTCGAGGCCGCGTACCCCGCGTCGCCGCTCAGGCCGAGCCGACCTCGGAGCGAGGCTGCCAGGGTCGCAGCCTGTGCAGCCCGGAGAGGAGTGCGCCGGCCACACCACCTGCGCCCAGGACGGCGAAGGCGGTTGCTGGCAAGCCGGAGGCATCCCAGGCCGCACCTCCGGCCAAGGGTCCGAGGAACGACATCAGGTAGATGATGAGGAAGGCGCCGGCGCTGAATCGGGGTACGTCCTCGGGCGCTACCAGCAGCGGGGGCAGGGCCAGGGTGAGCACCAGCACGAACGCGGTGGCGAAGCCGATGACGCCGGCGAACGCCACCGTCCAGGTCGGGGGCCCGAGGGCGAGTCCGGCGGCGGCGCCTGCGATCAGGAGCCCGGCGGCGGCGAATGGCCAGCGGCGCCCGACCAGGTGCCGGGAGGTCGTCAACACCAGGAGCGAGGCTGCCAGCTGGCTGGCGTTGAGGGCAGCCAGCGCCGGGTTCGCAAGAGAGGGACGGCCGATCGCGTTGACGAAGTCGGGGACGAACGCGTTGGTTCCGAAGTACGCAGCCGATGCGAACCCCATCACCACCCCCACCCGCCAGAGCTGCCCATCACGGAAGTTCGGCCACCAGCGAGCCAGGGGCGGCTGGGGGACGTGGCGGGTCAGCGCCGCCAGGAGGACCAGCGCCAGCAGCGCCGGCGCCGCCCAGGCGACGAAGACGAGCGGCCAGCTGTGGCCGAGGAGGGGGAAGAGCCAGGGGCCGGTGAACGAAGCCGGGATCAGCTCGCCGAAGAGCAGGCCGTTGGAGTAGACCGCGGTGGCCAGCGCCACACGGGCCGGGAACCACTCCTGGGCCAGGGTGGGGAAGACCGGCTGGCTGACTGCCACCCCGGCGCCCATCACCGCGGTCATCGCGAACAGAAGGACGAGGTGCGGGCCGATCCCCCGCAGCGCCGAGCCGACCGCGATCAGGCCGAGCCCGGCCAGCAGCGCGCGGCGGGCGCCGATCCGGGCGATCAGGAGGGCGCCGGGAATCGCCGCTAGGGCCAGCAGCAGGGTGGGGAGCGCGGTCAGGATCGAGATTCCCTTCTCGTCCAACCCCAGCGAGCGGTGGATGGCGGGGATCACGGGCGGGACCGCCAGCACCGTGGCCCTGAGGTCGAAGCCGCCCAGCCAGAGCAGAGCCAGGCTACCCAGCTCGCGGCCGGGGCGCCCCCCAAGGCTTTCCCCTCGGGTCTCTCGCTTCCCGATCACGCGGACCCGATCCCATGGGGGGCCACTTCAGCCGGGGTCGGGTGCCCTGCAGGCGGCGATCGCGTCCAAGGAGGTGGGATTCTCCAGCGCGGTGAGGTCGCCCGGCTGCTGCCCCAGGTAGACGGCACGGATGACCCGGCGCAGGATCTTGGCGTTGCGGGTCCGGGGCAGGTCGGCGACGAAGTGGATCTGGCCGGGACGAAGCGCCCGTCCCAGGGCGGCCGCGACCGTCTCCTTGAGCTCTTCGGCTAGCTGCTGGGTGGCCTCGAAGCCGGGCGCCAGAACGCAGAACCCGGCCACCGCCTCTCCCTTCAGCTGGTCCGGAATCCCGATCGCGGCCGCCTCGGCCACCGCCGGGTGGCCGACCAGGACCGACTCCACCTCCGCCGGTCCCAGGCGCTTCCCGGCGACCTTGATGGTGTCGTCGGACCGACCCAGCACGTACCAGAGGCCGTCAGGGGCGACGTAGGCCCAGTCGCCGTGGACCCAGACTCCCTCGAAGCGGGACCAGTAGGTCTCCAGGTAGCGCTCTCGACTTCCCCAGAACCCGCGTGTCATCCCGGGCCAGGGCTGGCGGACGACCAGCTCGCCGACCTCGCCCCGGACGCTTCGTCCGGCGTCGTCGACCACGTCGGCCGCCATCCCCGGCACCGGGCCGGCGAAGGAGCAGGGACGGAGGGGGCTGAGCACGTTCCCGGACAGGATTCCTCCCGAGACCTCGGTGCCGCCGGTGTAGTTGATGACCGGCAGCCGACCGCCGCCCACGTGGGCGAAGAACCAGTTGAACGGCTCCGGGTTCCAGGGCTCCCCCGTCCCACCCAGGATGCGGAGGCTGGAGAGGTCGTGGCGGGCGGGATGCTCGGGCCCGTGGGGGATCAGGCTCCGGATCAAAGTGGGGGAGACGCCGAGCACGGTGATCCTGTGGTCGGCCACCATCCTCCAGAGCCGGTCCGGTCCGGGGGTGTCCGGAGTTCCCTCGTAGAGGAACACGGTGGCGCCGCACGCCAGTCCCCCTAGGATCAGCCAGGGCCCCATCATCCAGCCGATGTCCGTGAACCAGAACAGCTTGTCCTGGGGCCCCAGGTCGAAGGCGTGGGCCAGGTCCTGGGCAGCCTTGACGGGGAAGCCACCGTGGACGTGGAAGGCCCCCTTGGGCTGGCCGGTGGTGCCGCTGGTGTAGATGACCATGAGGCCGGTCTCGGGGTCGAAGGCCTCCCGGTCCGGGGCCTCTGCCCCCGACACCACCTCCGCCCAGTCCAGGTCGCGCCTCTCGGTCCATGACACCTTGCGGCCAACCCGCCGGAGGACGACGAGGTGCTTGACCGACGGCGCCGCCTCAGCCGCCTGGTCTGCGGTCTCCTTCATCGGCACCACCCGTCCTCGCCGGTAGAAGCCGTCGGCACAGAGCAGCACGCTGACCTCTGCATCCCGGAGCCGGTTGGCGATCGCGGCCGGGCCGTAGCCGCTGAACAGGGGCACGAAGACGGCGCCCAGGTGAGCGCATGCCAGCAGCGCCACCGCGGTCTCCGGGACCATGGGCATGAACACGCCCACCGTCCGCCCGGGTCCGACCCCGAGCCGGCGCAGCCCTCCGGCCAGCCGGCGCACCTCGCGGTCAAGGTCCCGGAAGCTGAGCCGTCGGACCTCCCCCGGCTCTCCCTCCCACACCAGCGCCCACCGCTCTGGGGCCTGCTCCAGCCAACGGTCGATGCAGGTGTCGACGATGTTCATGGCCCCGCCCCGGAACCAGCGCGCCCATTGGGGACCCCGGGTCAGGTCCAGCACCTCGCGGTACGGCTCCCGGAAGCGGATGCCGAGGTCGCGCACGGCGGCGTCCCAGAACCAGTCCAGATCCCGGCTGGCCCGCTCCTGCAGTGC
>CADDZO010000010.1 GCA_902812395.1 bacterium
CCCAGCCGCGGCGGCTGCCCGACGACGACCCGGCGGGGCTGGTGGCGCTGCTCCAGCCGGACGGCCCCCTGGCCTCGCTGCCCGGCTACGAGCATCGGGAGCAGCAGCAGCAGATGCTGCTGGCGGTGGCGCAGATCATGCGCCGGGGCGGGCGGCTGGTGGTGGAGGCGGGTACCGGGACCGGCAAGAGCCTGGCGTACTTGGTGCCGGCCCTGGCCCGGGCGGTCCGCCACCGGGAGCGGGTGGTGGTCTCGACCTACACCCACACGCTTCAGGAGCAGCTGCTCCTGAAGGACATCCCGGCGCTGCGGCGCTGGCTGCCCTGGGAGTTCAAGGCCAGCCTGCTCAAGGGGCGCTCCAACTACCTCTCGCTGCGCCGCTGGCAGCGCTACACACGCGAGTTGTGCCGGGACCAGGCCGAGCTCGCCTTCCGGCTCAAGATCCTGGTCTGGCTGGCAGAGACCGAGACCGGGGATCGCTCGGAACTTCGCCTCCAGGGGCCGGAGGAGGGTTACTGGGCCCTGGTCTCGTCGGACTCGCTGGATTGCCTGGGCATCCACTGTACCCCCGAGAACTGCTTCGTCCACCGCTCGCGGGCGGCCGCCGAGGAAGCTGATCTGGTGGTGGTCAACCACGCCCTGCTCACCGCCGACGCCGCCACCGGTGGAGCCCTGATCCCCGAGTACCACCACCTCATCGTCGACGAGGCCCACCACCTAGAGGAGGCAGCGACGCAGGCGTTGCGGGCCGAGGTGGATGCCAGGCAGGTCGCGGAGCTGCTCCGGACGCTGGCCGATGGCCGGGGCCAGCGGAGCGGCGGCCTGGTTCCGCTGCTGCGGCGGCAGCCCCACCTGGGCGCCCCGGCCGACTACCTAGCCGGGGCCGAGGACCAGGTCGAGGCCGCCCGCGAGCGCTGCAGTGGCCTGTTCACCGCCGCTGCCGCCTGGGTGCGGGGCCGGCTTGGCGAGGAGGTCCGGGAGGGGGCGCTGCGGCTCCTTCCCGAGCACCGCCAGTCGGGCGAGTGGCGGTCGCTGGTGAGCTCGGCCGAGGACGCCGCCACCGCGCTGGCCGCCCTGGATGTGACCTTGCGCCGGGCGGTGGTGGAAAGCCAACTCTGGGCCGGCGACCAGCCCGACCAGCACCTTCGTGAGCTGGAGCGGGTCCGGACCCGATTGGCCGAGGTGGGCCGGCTGCTCACCGAGGGCTTCGTCGATCCAGACTCGACCCGCATCTACTGGTTCCAGGTCTTCCCCAGGGACGAATCGGTGGTGCTCCGGGCGGCGCCCCTCGAGGTTGCCGGTCTGCTTCGGCAAGAGGTGATCGGCGACCGCTGGAGCGCCGTCTTCACCTCGGCCAGCCTGGCCGTGGGCGGCAGTTTCGACTACTTCTGTTCGCGGGTGGGGCTGGGGGCCGAGGCGGAGACGCTGCTGCTGCCCTCGCCCTTCGATTACCTGCACCAGGCACTGGTCTGCCTGCCGACAGACGTGCCGGACATCGGGGCCGAGGAGTTCGAGCTGGCAGCGGTAGAGCTGATCGCCGACGTGGCCCGCCGGCTGGGGGGACGCACGCTTGCGCTCTTTACCTCCCATCAGCAGCTGCGCGACGTCTATCAGGGGCTCAAGCACCGGGACGACCTGGACCAGGTCCTCATCCTGGGCCAGGGTCTGGACGGCCAGCGGCGTCAGCTGCTGCGGCTGTTCGAGGAGAGCCCGCGCTCGCTCCTGCTCGGCACCTCCACCTTCTGGGAGGGAGTCGACATCCCCGGCGACCGCCTCTCCTGCGTGATCATCGCCCGGCTGCCCTTCAGCGTGCCCACCGAGCCGGTCTTCGCCGCCCGGGCGGAGCGTCTGCGCGACCCCTTCGTCCAGTACGCGCTGCCTCAGGCGGCGCTGCGATTGAAGCAGGGGTTTGGCAGACTGATCCGGCGCGGGGACGACCGCGGGGCGGTGGTGATCCTGGACCGCAGGATACTGGAGCGGGACTACGGCAGGGCGTTCCTGGAGGCGCTGCCCCCAGCCTCACGCTACATCGGGCCAGCGGCCCAGATCGGGGAGAGGATCGAGAGCTGGCTGGCCCCGTGTCCGGTCGCCAGCGGTGCGTGAGCCCGGCTGCTCGTGCCGGGGCGCTCAGACACGGTCCCGGCCGGTTCGCAGGAGGCGGGGAGCGCGTGGCCCTGGAGTGGGATCCGATCGCTCACGAGGAGGCGGCACCGTCCGGCGCGGGCCGGGAGGGCGCGAGCGATGAGCCCCGATGAGCCCCGAAGGGAGCGGCGCGGGCAGCCTGCCCGGCACCTTCCGGCCGCGGTGGCGGCGACCCGGTTCCGGCCGGCACCTCACTTCCGCCTGTGGCGCTTCTCTGCCGCTCCCGACAGCCGCCCATCATCGATCGCAGTCCTGCCGTTCGGCCTCTCCCGACAACCGTTGAGCGGCAGGAATCGACCGTCTGACCTGGCGGCCGTTGGCTGCGCTGGAGCCCGCCCTATCCTGGAGCTGTCCCGGCTGAGTCGGAGCGGAAGCATGTGGCAAGCGTGAAGGTGGTCGGCAGCGTCTCGGAGTTCGCCGCAGCCGTGGGTTGGAGGTCAGCGGCCTCCTCTGGGGGGATGGCGCGCCTCGACCTGAGCAGGGCCACTTCGCCTTCCCGACTGCAAACCGGGCCTCGACCACTTGCGCCACAGAGGAGGTAGATGGGTATGACGACAGAGAGCGAGATCGAGGTCTCAGAGGCACAAATCGCCGCTCACTGGCGTGAGGAAGGGTACGTCTATCCACCTCCCAAGTTCATCGGGCAGGCCAATGTTTCGGACCCTGACATCTTCGACCGGTTCCGGGAGGAGCGGTTCCCGGAGTGCTTCAAGGAGTACGCCGACCTGCTGACGTGGGACAAGTACTGGGAGACCACGCTGGATACGAGCAACCCTCCCTTCTGGCGCTGGTTCGTCGGTGGCAGACTGAACGCCTGCTTCAACTGTGTGGATCGTCATCTTCCCAGGTACCGGAACAAGGCGGCTTTCATCTGGGTACCGGAGCCCGAGAACGCGGACACCCATGTCGTCACCTACCAGGAGTTGTATCGGCGTGTCAATGAGGTGGCCGCCGTCCTCCGCGAGCACTGCGGGCTCAAGACAGGTGACCGGGTGACGATCCACATGCCGATGGTTCCGGAGCTGCCGATCACCATGCTCGCCTGCGCCAGGCTGGGGATCATCCACTCCGTGGTGTTCGGCGGCTTCAGCGGGGCTGCGTGTGGCGACCGGATCGCCGACTCTGGCAGCCGGGTGTTGATCACGATGGACGTCTACTACCGCAACGGCGAGCTGCTCGACCACAAGCCCAAGGCGGACGAGGCGGTCGAGGTCGCGGCGCGGGCAGGGGTCCATGCGGAGCGGGTGCTGGTCTGGCGCCGCCATCCCGGACGCTACGAGTCGGCGACGCCCATGGTCGCCGGCCGTGACGAGTTCATGGACGAGGTGCTGCCGACCTACCGGGGTCGCGTCGTCGATCCGGTCTCGATGCCCGCCGAGGCACCCCTATTCCTGATGTACACGAGCGGGACGACCGCCCGGCCGAAGGGTTGTCAGCACAGCACCGGCGGCTACCTCGCCTACGTGGCCGGAACCTCGAAGTACTACCAGGACATCCATCCCGAGGACACCTACTGGTGCTTCGCGGACATCGGCTGGATCACAGGGCACTCGTACATCGTCTATGGGCCGTTGGCGCTCGCCGCTACGAGTGTCATGTACGAAGGAGTGCCCACCTATCCGGATCCTGGTCGACCCTGGCGCATCGCGGAGCGGCTGGGTGTGAATATCTTCCATACCGCACCGACCACGATCCGCATGTTGCGCAAGCTGGGACCAGACGAGCCTAAGAAGTACAACTACCACTTCAAGCACATGACCACCGTCGGTGAACCTATCGAGCCGGACGTGTGGCGCTGGTATCACCAGGTTGTCGGCAAGGGCGAGGCGGTGATCGTCGACACCTGGTGGCAGACGGAGAACGGTGGGTTCCTGGGGAGCACGATGCCTGCCCTTCAGCCGATGAAGCCAGGCAGCTGCGGACCAGGTGTGCTGGGGATCTATCCGGTGATCCTGGATGAGCAGGGCCAGCAAGTTCCCCCCGGCAGCGGGAGGGCTGGCAACATGGTCATCCGCAACCCCTGGCCGGGCATCTTCCAAACCATCTGGGGCCAGCCGGAAAGGTTCGTCGACATCTACTATCGCAAGTACAATCGCGACCCGAACAGCAAGGACTGGCACGACTGGCCGTACTTCTCCGGTGACGGGGCCCTGCAGGCGGCGGATGGCTACTTCAGAATCCTGGGGCGGGTGGATGACGTCATCAATGTGGCTGGCCACCGCTTGGGGACCAAGGAGCTGGAGTCGGCCGCGTTGACGGTCGAGGAGGTGGCGGAAGCGGCAGCCGTGCCGGTGATCGACGAGCTGCGGGGCCGAGCCGTGGAGATCTACGCTTCGCTCAAGCCCGGCTTTGAGGCCAGCAAGGAGATCGAGGACAAGATCTCGGCAGCGATCGAGCGGCTGATCGGTAGGGTTGCGCGGCCGAAGAGCGTCTGGATCGTTCCGGATATGCCCAAGACCCGATCGGGCAAGATCATGCGGCGCGTCATCGCCGGCATCTCCAACTTCACCAGCCCGGGAGATATCACGACCCTGGCCAATCCGGAGATAGTGGACGTGATCAACCGGCAGGTTCGTGCAGCCAAGGTGCAGCGCGGGCAGGTTCCTCGCGAGCTCTCCGAGGCGGAGCTTGAAGAGATCAAGGCCTTCGGTAAGGTCGACTAGGCCCACAAAGGCAAGACCAGCGGACCGGAGGGCCGGCGTGAGGCCGAGACGGAGACTGCCTGACAGGGCGGCGCACCCGCAGGGGCGGTAGCATGACCTGTCATTACCTGGTTGGCGAGCTGTCAGCGCTTCTGGGTGAACTGGGCTCTACCGCCTCAAGCCAGATCGACCGCGCAGACCTCGACCTTCTTCGACGCGAGGTCGAGACGGTCTCGCCGGCCTCTCTCCCCTTGTTCGCCAGGCGCGCCCTGGAGCGGGCCCGAGGTCTCTGCTGGGAGTCGCTGAGCCGCGGTGACATGGTCACCTTTCGCCTGCGTGCCAGCGTCTGCGCCAACCTCCGGGACTTCGTGGTTTGCGCGCGCCTGGTCGATGAGGAGACGGACGCAGGGGTGTGATCTCGGGGATCGCTCACCGAGGACTGATCGGCCAGCGGCGTGACGTGGACGTGCCGGAGCTACGCCCCAGAGGCGAGGCCGGGACGTGCCATCTGTGCCTGATGGATTCGGGAGCGATCTCCGAGGTGCTCGAGGTCGGTCCTGTGCTCCATCGGCGCTCACATGGAGGCACGAGAAGGCCGTGGGCTCAGCGGCAGGCGACGACCACGATTCTGGTCTGGCCGCCGTCGTTGACGGCTCGGTAGCGGACGACGATCGCGTCACCAACCTGGAAGTCACAGGGCGGGCGGTGGGCGATGGCATTGGGGCCCGAGTACATCAACGGCAGTGTGAAGCTGGCATTGGGCCCGTCGCCGATGTTGCTGCCGGGTTCGAAGTAGCCGCGGAGGCAGCCCTGGTCCCCGGGGCGCACCGAGCGGACATTGGCGGCGGTCCACCACCAGCAGCCAGGAGCGGTGTGGCCTCGAGGGGCGAGATTCCACCCCAGCGCCGCCAGCCCGAGTATGGCCGCCACCACAATCCCGGCCGGCCAGCGTCGGCGGCGGCGACGAGGGATGGGAGCTAGGGCGGTGGGAGCAGGCGGTCCGAAGCGTCGGCGCAGTCTGGCCTCCCGCTCCCGGAACGACGGACCCGTCTCCACGCCAACATCAGTTTGCGCTCCCATGGTCCGTCACGCTCCGCCTCGTGGTGCCCTGAGGGCCAGGTCAAACCGAACGCCGGAGCACCGGCCAGCCGAACGAGGTGCGCGCCGAGCCGCTCCACGTCCGCGGGCCTCTGTCCTGACCGTGATCGCCTCTGCGGGGAGCTGGCCATGGGCAAGCGGCGCCCCGGGGTTGGCCACCACCTAGCTCTTCAGGGCACACTGAACCGAGGGATCCGGGAATCGCCGTGCGCATCTCCGCTGGCGCTTGCCCTCCCTGAAGGTTCCGTGGGCACTCTCTACCTGGTCGCGACCCCGATCGGCAACCTGGAGGACGTCACCTTGCGGGCATTGCGGGTGCTGGGCGAGGTTCAGCTGGTGGCAGCTGAGGACACCCGGGTCGCCGCCCGACTCCTCCGGCATCACGGCATCCACCGCCCGCTGGTGAGCCACCGGGCCCCGGTCGAGGCTCGCTCGTTACCCCGGCTGCTCGAGGCACTGGAACATGGGAACGTCGCGCTGATCAGCGATGCCGGCACCCCGGCGGTGTCCGACCCGGGCCGGCTGCTGGTGGCGGCGGCCTGGGCGGCCGGCCATCGCGTGGTCCCCATCCCCGGCCCGAGTGCGGTGACGGCGGCGGTGGCGGCTGCTGGCTTCGCCGGTCCCGGCTTTCGTTTCATCGGCTACCTGCCCCGCAAGCTGGGGGAGCTGCGACGACTGCTGGAGAGCCTGGCCGAGGAGGAGGCGCCGACCGTCGCCTTCGAGTCTCCCCACCGCCTCCGCCGCAGCCTGGAGGTGGTGGCCGAGGTCCTGCCCCGGCGTCGGCTGGCGCTCGCCAGGGAGCTGACCAAGCTGCACGAGGAGATCCGGAGAGCGACCGCGGAGGAGGTGCTGGCCGGTCTGGGCGAGCGCGTGCGCGGCGAGGTTACCCTTGTCATCTCTGGTTGCCGAGATGAGTGAAGCCTCACCCAAGGTCCTGATCTGCGTGGCCTGGCCGTACGCCTCCGGGCCCCGCCACGTCGGCCACGTCGCCGGTTTCGGTGTCCCGTCGGACGTCTTCGCCCGCTACCAGCGGCTCCGGGGGGCCGAGGTCCTGATGGTCAGCGGCACCGATGAGCACGGGACCCCGATCACCTACGGGGCCGACCGCGAGGGCGTCTCTCCCCGCGAGTTCGCCGATCGCAACAATCGCATCATCGTCGATGACCTGCGCCGGCTTGGGCTGACGTATGACATCTTCACCCGCACCACCACTCGTAACCACGAGCGGGTGGTACAGGAGTTCTTCACCACTCTGTACGAGCGTGGGTACATCTTCACCAGGACCCAGCTGGGGGCCTTTTCGCCCAGCACTGGTCGGACCTTGCCCGATCGCTACATCGAGGGCACCTGCCCGATCTGCGGGTATCCGGAGGCGCGGGGGGATCAGTGCGACAACTGCGGCAACCAGCTGGAGCCCACCGACCTGATCAACCCTCGCTCACGGATCGACGGCGAGATCCCGGAATTCAGGGAGACCGAGCACTTCTTCTTCGACCTGCCCGCTTTCCAACAGCGGCTGCACGATTGGATCGAGGCGCAGATGCACTGGCGACCAAACGTGCGCCGCTACTCGCTCAACTTCGTCGCTGATCTGAAGCCAAGGGCCATCACTCGCGATCTCGACTGGGGCGTGCCAGTGCCGCTGCCCGGGTGGCGGGACCGGCCGGACAAGCGTATCTACGTCTGGTTCGACGCGGTCATCGGCTACCTGTCGGCGACTGTGGAGTGGGCGCGGCTGCGGGGAGAGGAGGCCGGGTGGCGGAGCTGGTGGCAGGACCCATCGGTGCGCGGCTACTACTTCATGGGGAAGGACAACATCACCTTCCACAGCGTGATGTGGCCGGCGATGCTGATGGGGCACGGCGACCTGGAGCTGCCCTACGACATCGTCTCCAGTGAGTTCCTCACCATGGAGGGCCGGCAGTTCTCGGTCAGCCGGGGCCACACCATCGAGGTCCGGGATGTGCTCTCCCGGTACGACGCCGACGTGCTCCGCTACTACCTCACCATCGCTGGACCTGAGACCACCGACACCGACTTCACCTGGGCGGAGTTCGTCCGCCGTAACAACGACGAACTGGTCGGCACCTGGGGCAACCTGGTCCACCGGACCCTGGTCCAGGCCCAGCAGAACTTCGGCTGCGTGCCCGAGCCGGGTGAGCTGGCCGAGGCGGACCGACGGCTTCTGGCCGAAGTGGAGGGCGGATTCGCCTCCGTGGGCGGGCTCCTGGAGCAGGCACGCTTCAAGGCGGCGCTGACCGAGGCCATGCGCCTGGCGGCCCTCGTCAACCAGTACCTGGGCTCGGAGCAGCCCTGGCACCGCATCAAGCAGGACCGGCGCCGGGCAGCGACCACGCTCTTCGTGGCGGTCCGTTGCGTGGACAGCCTCAAGACCCTGTTCACGCCTTTCTTGCCCTTCAGCTGCCAGCGCCTGCACGAGATGCTGGGCTATGGAGACGTCATCGCCCCTCAACCGGAGGCCCGCGAGGTCGATCTCGGCGGCGATGCTCACCGCATCCTGGCCGGGGATTACGATCGGACGCCCCGCTGGGCGCCCAGCTGCATCGAGCCGGGCCGACCGCTCGGGGTGCCGCGACCCCTCTATCGCAAGCTCGACCCCAAAGTGGTCGACGAGGAGCTCGATCGCATGCGGGTGAGCACCGCCTGAGCGCGGTGGCGGGTCTGGTCGACACCCACGCCCACCTGGAGGAGCTGGCCGACCTGGAGGCGGCGCTGGCGGAGGCGCGGGCGGTCGGGGTCAGCGACGTCGTCGCAATGGGGGTGGACGGACCGTCCAGCCAGCGGGCGGTGGCCTGGGCGGAGCGGTATCCCGGGGTCTGGGCGGCCGCCGGCCACCATCCGCTCAACTCCTCTGGCCCCGACCTCGACCTGCTCCGCCGACTGGCCAGCCATCCCCGGGTGGTGGCAGTCGGCGAGATCGGGCTGGACGCAGTGGACGAGCATCGCGGCCCGTGGGCGGCCCAGCGGGAGTGGTTCACCGACTGTTGCCAGCTGGCGCTTGAGGTGGGGCTCCCGGTCTCGGTCCACATCCGCGGCACCGAGGCCCAGGTCTGGGATGCGCTCGCTGCCTGCCAAGGGATCCAGGGCGTGATGCACTACTGGTCGCTGGGCTGGGAATGGGCCCGACGTTTCCTGGACCTGGGCTTCTACCTCAGCTTCTCGGGAGTGGTCACGCGTGGTAGCCGCGAAGAGCTCAGGGAGGTCGTCCGGCGCATGCCCGCCGACCGGTTGCTGCTTGAGACCGACACCCCCTGGGGCACCCCACGCGGGCGGAGCGGGCCGATGCAGCCGGCGTGGCTGGTGGAGACCGCGCAGGTGGTGGCCCAGCTCCGGGGCATCGCGGTCGATGAGCTGGCCGAGCTGGAGCGGGCCAACGTGCGCACGCTGTTCACCCGGCTGGCACCCGGTTGATGCGCTGGGGGCAGCACGTGCTGATCGATGAGGGACTGCGCCGTCGGGTGGTGGCGGCGGCCGGGCTCCGTCCGCACGATGAGGTGCTCGAAATCGGGGCCGGTCCTGGTACGCTGACCGCCGACCTGGTGCGCCTAGCCCGCAGGGTTGTGGCGGTCGAGGTCGACCGGCGCCTCCTGAGCCAGCTGCGGGCATCCGCACCCGGTGCCGAGATCGTGAACGATGACATCCTTCAGATCGATCCTGCCCGATACTTCCCGCAGGGCGGTGAGGTCGTGGTCGGCAACATCCCCTACTACCTGAGCGGGGCGCTGCTGCCCCACCTCCTGCAGCGAACTCCCCGGCCCCAGCGTCTGAGCCTGGTAGTGCAGCGTGAGGTGGCCCGCCGCTGGTGCGGGCTCGACGGCTGGAGCCTGGCCACCGTCGCGGTCCACGTCTTTACCCGGCCCCGGCTGGAGTTCGAGCTCCCGCCGGAGGCGTTCCGCCCCCAGCCGCGGGTGACCTCGGCCCTGGTGGTGATGGAGGTGAGGGAGGAGCCGGCGCTGTGCCTCGACCTCGACGCGTTCTTCCGCTTCTGTCGTGCGGTGTTTCGATTCCGTCGCAAGCAGCTTCGGACGGCTGCGGCCCGCGCCCTGGGACTCGCGCCCGCGGAGGCGGCAGGGCGGCTCGAACGGGCCGGCATCGATCCTCACCGACGGGCGGAGACGCTGACCCTAGGGGAGTGGGAGCGAGCCTACTCCGGTCTGCTGGGTGGGGCGTCATGAGCCAGATGGAGCCAGGGCCTGACCGTGTCTGGGGCGCGAGCACCCTGCTCCAGGAGCCCCCGGCCGAGACCGCCCCGCCACCGCAGCAGAGCGGCTTCGGCCGATTGCTCCGGCACCGCGACTTCCGGCTCATCTGGTTCGCCCAGCTCTCCGGCCAGCTGGCCGACAAGTTCCTCATGTTCTCGCTGATCATCCTGGCCTATGGGATCTCCCACGGCAGCACGACGGTGGCGATCACGTTGCTCGCCTATCTGGTGCCATCGGTGGCTATCTCTCCGTTGGGTGGGGTGTTCGCCGACAGACACGACCGCAAGCTGATCATGGTGGTGACCAATTTCGTCCGGGGAGCGCTGATCGCGCTGATCCCGCTCGCGGCACTGGTGCCGACCCTGCGCCACGACTACGTCCACCTGCTGCTGATCACCTTTGCCTTCTCGGCGGTCGGCCAGCTCTTCTCACCGGCCGAGGCAGCTGCCATCCCGGCGGTGGTCGACCGGCGCCACCTGATCACGGCCAACTCGATGGTGCTCGGCACCATGGTGGTGACCCTGGTCCTGGGCGCGGCCCTGGCTCCGATCGCCTCCCGGTTCGACATCTACGCCCCCTACTGGATCTCGGTGGTGCTGTTCGGCCTGGCCGGCTCGCTGGTGCTGTTGGCTCGCATCCCCAGGCCCCAGCGCCGCTGTCGTACCCACCGTCACCCCTTCCATCAGCTCTTGGTCGAGGTCCGTGAAGGCTGGACCGCACTGCACTGCTCCCGGGTGCTCACGGTTGCCTTCTACGAGCTCTCGCTGGCGGTGCTGGTGATGTTCGTGATGTTCACGCTCGCCCCTGCCTACGTCAACCAGGTGCTGGGCATCCAGGAGCAAGACAGCTACGTGATCCTGCTTCCGGCCACCGTCGGGGCCCTGATCAGTGCGGCACTGATCAGCAACTTCGCCCGGCGGCTGGGACCTGCCCGTTTCTTGATCAGCGGACTGGCCAGCACCGGGGTGACGCTCTGTGCCCTGGCGGTGGTCCCGATGTTGCTCCGCCGGGCCGGCTTCCAGGGTGACCTAGAGTGGTTTGGCATCGTGTTCAGCCTGGCGTTCGGGGTCGAGTTCGGCATGCTGATGATCCCGGCCTTGTACTACCTGATGGGGCACACCTCGGACCAGTTCCGGGGCCGGATCTTCTCGCTCCTGTTCATGATCATCAACGGAGCCTCAGCATTGCCGGTGCTGCTCTCGGCGGCACTCGCCGACTGGATCGGGATCACCAAGGTGGTGGCGGCCATGGGCGTGATCCTGGTGCTGGGTGCAATCCTCACCATCCGGTTCGGGCGCCGCATCCTGGCCGAGTCGTCGCAGCCCGACTGAACGGGGCCCTTATCGCCCCCACCTATACTTTGCAGCCCATGCCCGAGTACGACGCCGAGTATTCCGAGGACCCCTTGTACGTCCTTCGCCACTCCACTGCCCACGTTCTGGCGGCGGCGGTGACCAGCCTCTACCCGGGCACCAAGTACGCTGGCGGGCCCCCGGTCGAGAATGGCTTCTACTACGACTTCGACCTCCCCCGCCCGCTGGGGCAGGAGGACCTGCCCGAGATCGAGCGTCGGATGGCCGAGATCGTGGCCCGAGGCGACCGGTTCGAGCAGGTGCTGCTCACCCACGACGAGGCGGTGCAACGCTTCCGGGAGCTGGACCAACCCTACAAGCTGCACTGGGTGGGGGAGAAGGCCAGCGACGACGAGCTCGTCAGCTGCTACCGGACGGGTGATTTCTTCGACCTCTGTCGGGGGCCGCATCTAGCTTCGGCGGCCGACATCCCTGCCTTCAAGTTGATGCGGGTGGCGGGAGCCTACTGGCTGGGGAACGAGCACAACCGTCAGCTGACCCGCATCTACGGCACTGCCTGGTTCTCCAAGGAGGAGCTGGAGGACTATCTCCGGGCATTGGCCGAGGCGGAGCGGCGCGACCACAAACGGCTGGGGAGGGAACTGCGGATCTTCGCCCTGGACGATCGCACCGGGCTGGGGAACGTGCTCTGGCTGCCCAACGGGGCGACCATCAGGCGCGAGTTGGAGCGCTGGATCGTGGACGAGGAGGTGGCCCGCGGCTACCTGCACGTGGTCACCCCGGTGGTAGGGCGGCTGGAACTCTACCGCCAGAGCGGCCACTGGGAGCGCTATCGCGACAGCATGTACCCGGTGATGGAAGCCGAGAACGGCGAGGAGCTGGAGCTCCGGCCGATGAACTGCCCCCACCATATCCTCGTCTACCAGCAGGAGATCCGCAGCTACCGGGACCTGCCCATGCGGATCGCCGAGATTGGCAACAACTACCGCTGGGAGAAGTCGGGTGAGCTGATGGGGATGGTCCGGGTGCGCTCCTTCGCGCTCAACGATGCCCACATCTTCTGCACGCCCGAGCAGCTGCACCAGGAGATCGTGGGCGCGATCGAGCTGGCCCGCTACTTCATGTGCACGTTGGGGGTGACCGAGTATCGGTACCGGCTCTCGGTCCGTGATCCCGACAAGTCCAAGTACGTTGGCACCGACGAGCAGTGGGCGAACGCCGAGGGGGCGCTGGTAGGGGCGCTCGAATCGCTCGGGTTGGAGTACGAGCTGGGGCGGGGCGAGGCTGCCTTCTACGGTCCCAAGATTGATTTCCAGGTCCGGGACGTGCAGCGGCGGGAGTTCACCAACAGCACGGTGCAGGTGGACTTCCAGATGCCGGAGCGCTTCGGGCTCGAGTACGTGGCTCCCGACGGATCGCGGCAGCGGCCGGTGATGGTCCACCGCGGCGCCTTCGGCTCCATGGAGCGGATGACCGCGTATTTGATCGAGCTCTACGACGGCGCCTTTCCGACCTGGTTGGCGCCGGTCCAGGTGGCGGTGCTGCCGGTCACCGACGCCCACCTGCCCTACGCCCGTGAGGTGGCCGGGCGGCTGCGGGCCGCCCGGGTGCGGGTCCACCTGGACGATCGGCCCGACCGTGTGGGCAAGAAGGTGGCGGAGGCCCGCGACCAGCGGATCCCTTACCTGGTGGTGGTCGGGGCCAGGGAGGTCGAGGGCCAGACCGTGTCGGTCCGCCATCGCTCCGGCGAGCAGCGGACCCAGACCGTCGAGGAGTTCCTAGCGCGACTGCTGGAGGAGATCGCCCAACGTCGGCGTTGAGCGAGCACGCGATACCACCGCGGGCTTCGGGTGGCGGATCTCATGGAACTCCCGCCGTCCTTCCCGGTCGGTCCCGGCGTGGAGCCGGTGGCCATCTGCTGCCGCCGGACTCAGGAGAGGCACGGGCGGTGGCGGGTCGCCATCCGGCCGGTGCCCCTTCGGAAGCCACTGGGCTCCGTCCCGGTCCCTCTGGTAAGATTGCGCCGCTCCGGCGGAGACCCGGGCCAGCACGGAACAACCGGGCTGCCGGTGAATGGCGTCAGAGCGGATGGCCGCAGCCGTCCGTTTTTTGTGTCGAGTCGAACGAGGAGTCGATCGCCAAACTGAATTCCATGAGGGGAGCCGCCCATCCCGTTTAGAGAGCTTCGGATCAACGAGCAGATCCGGGCGTCGGAGGTGCGCCTCATCGACGACCAGAACAACCAGCTCGGGGTTCTGAGCCTGGAGGCGGCCCGGAGGATCGCCAGTGAGAAGGGTCTGGACCTGGTCGAGGTGGCGCCGCGGGCCAACCCGCCCGTCTGCAGGATCATGGATTACGGGCGGTACAAGTTCGAGACGATCAAGCGCGAGCGCGAGCAGCGGCGCCGGCAGAACACGCTGCGTCTGAAGGAGATGAAGCTGCGGCCGAAGGTCGCCGATCACGATTTCCAGACCAAGTTCCGCGGTGTGAGGCAGTTCCTGGAGCAAGGCGAGAAGGTCAAGGTGACGATCATGTTCCGGGGGCGTGAGATGGTCCACCAGGACATCGGGCGGCGGCTTCTGGACCGGGTCGCGGAGGCTGCGCAGGAGTTGGCGGTGGTGGAGCGGCCGCCCTCCGTGGAGGGCCGTAACCTGTTCATGATCCTGGCTCCCAACCGCAAGCAGGTGCAAAACGAAGCCGCAGCCGCGGCGCCCAAGGAGGCTCCGCAGAATGCCTAAGATCAGAACCCGAAAGGGGATCAGCAAGCGGATCCGGGTCACCCGGAACGGAAAGCTGGTTCGGGCGCATGCCTGGAAGAGCCATCTGTTGCAGGGGAAGTCAGCGAAGCGGAAGCGGCGCTTGTCGGCGCCAGGCTCGGTGAGCCCGGCTGACGGTCGGGCGATCCGGCGGGCGCTGGGGGTGTAGGGGTGGCCAGGGTCAAGCGTGGCGTCGTCGCCCACCGGAAGCACCGGTCGATCATCGCCCGGGCCAAGGGCTACCGGGACTCGAAGAAGTTGCTCTTCAAGCCCGCCAACGAGGCGGTCCTGCACGCCCTTGCCTATGCCTTTCGTGACCGGCGTCAACGCAAACGGGACTTCCGACGGCTCTGGGTCACCCGGATCAACGCTGCCACCCGTGATGCGGGGCTGCCCTACAACCTGTTCATGCACGGCCTTCGCCAGGCCGGGGTGGAGATCGACCGCAAAGTGCTTGCCGACCTGGCGGTGCGCGACAGCGGCTCGTTTGCCCGGCTGGTCGAAGTTGCCAAGTCTCATCTCTGAGCAAGTCCTGCTCGACCGATCGACGGTCGCTCTGCCGGTCTCGAGCCCGCAGAACTTGGTGGTCCGCCGGCTCCGCCGGCTGCTGCGCCATCCCGAGCCGGGCGTGGTCCTCCTCGAAGGGCCGCGGGTGGTCCGGGAGGCCGTCGGTTGCGGGGTCCGGCTGCAGCTGCTGGCATTGCGAGTGGGCGTGGACTTCCAGGCTCCGGCCGACCGCGTCGTCCGCCTGGATGCCCGGGCCTTCGCCTCGCTGAGTCGTACCAGCACCCCGCAGGGAGTCATGGCCCTGGCCGAGCGGCCGCGGATCCCGATGGCCGCGGCACTGGCGCTCGCCCGCGGCTCGGGCTGGCCCCTGGTGGTATTGGACCGGGTCCAGGACCCCGGCAACGTGGGCGCGATCTGCCGGACCGCGGCCGCTGCCGGAGCGCCGGCCCTAGCGGTGCTGGAGGGTTCGGCCGATCCCTACGGGCCCAAGGCGGTGCGAGCTTCGGCTGGCCACGTCTTCCGGCTGGCGGTGGCACGGGGGAGCTGGGCCGATCTGGCCGGGGTGGCCGGCGTCGGCACGGTCGCCGGCCGGGGGAGGCCGTGGTGGGGCGTGGACTGGCGGGCGGTGTCCCTGGTGGCCTTCGGGAGCGAGGCGCACGGGCTCGGCCGGGGTGACCTGGAGCCGGTGACGGTTCCGATGGCGGCGGGTGTGGAGTCCCTCAACGTCGCCGCCACGGCGGCGGTGGTGCTGTTCGGGATCAGGGGAAGGTTCGAGGCGGAGGGGGAGCGATGAGCGAGGATGGGCTGGCCCAGCGAGCCCGGGAGATCGCGGCCGAGGCGGTGGGGGCGGTGGCGCGAGCGGCTGCGCCCGAGGAGCTGGAGCGCCTACGGGTCACCTACCTGGGCTCCAGGAGCGAGCTGATGGCGATGCCGCGCGCCTTCCGGACCCTGGCCGGGGCCGAGGAGCGGAGGGTGCTCGGGCAGGCCTTCAACGCTGCCCGGACCGCGATCGAGGCTGCTCTCGATCAGCGGGCCAGGGAGCTGGAGCGGTCCCGTCTGGCCGATCTGGCCGAGACCGAGGCGATCGACGTCACCTTCCCCGGCATCGAGCCACGAATCGGCCGCCTGCACGTGCTCACCCGTGTTCAGCGAGAGATCGAGACCGTGATGGAGCGTCTCGGCTACCACGTCGAGGTCGGGCCCGAGGTCGAGACCGACTGGTACAACTTCGAGGCGCTCAACCTTCCCCCGGGTCACGCCGTCCGGGACATGCAGGACACCTTCTTCTTCACCTCCTCCGAGGACCTGTTGCTGCGCACCCATACCTCGCCGATGCAGATCCGCGCCATGGAGCGGTTGCAGCCTCCCATCTACGTGATCGTGCCCGGTCGCACCTACCGACGCGACGCCAGCGACGCCAGCCACAGCCCGCAGTTCATGCAGGTCGAAGCCCTGGCGGTGGACGAGGGGTTGACCGTGGGTGACCTGAAGGGGACAGTGATGGCCTTTGCCGAGGGCGTCTGGGGGGCGGAGCGACGGATCCGGTTCCGGCCCAACTTCTTCCCCTACACCGAGCCGAGCTTCGAGTTCGACGTGTCCTGTGGCGTCTGTGCCGGCCGGGGTTGCAGGACCTGTGCAGGCACCGGATGGCTGGAAACCGGTGGCTGCGGCATGGTGCATCCCAACGTGCTCCGCAACGGCGGCGTGGACCCGGAGCGCTACACGGGCTTCGCCTGGGGCCTGGGGATCGAGAGGATCGCAATGCTCCGCTACGGCATCGACGACTTGCGCCTCTTCTACGAGAACGACCTGCGCTTTCTGGAGCAGTTCTGAGCGGACATCCCGACCGAGACCTGAAGCGGAGCTGAGACACGATGCGCGTCTCCTATGAGTGGCTGACCGACCTCGCCGGCGTCCGCGACGTCACTCCCACCCAGGTGGCCGAGGTGTTGACAATGGCAGGCTTCCCGGTCGACGAGGTGCGGCCGATCGATCTCTCGGGTCTGCAGGTGGGCCGGGTGTTGAGCCAGCGGCCGCACCCCGCCTCCCGCCATCCCCTCTGGGTCCACGAGGTCGACCTAGGCGACCACGTCCGCAGCATCGTCGCCGGTGCCGCCAACGCCGTCCCCGGCTCGCTGGTGGCGGTGGCCCTGCCCGGGACCACGGTCCCGGATGGCACCGTGGTCCGCGACGCCAGGATCGCCGGCATCCCCGCCCAGGGGATGATGTGCTCAGAGCGGGAGCTGCTCGTCAGCGACGACCACGGCGGGATCATGCTGCTGGATGGGGGCAAGCCGGGCCAGGCCCTAGAGGAGGTCTTGCCCTTTGACGCGTGGCTGGACGTGGAGGTCACCCCCAACCGTCCCGACTGCCTGAGCCATCTGGGGTTGGCCAGAGAGCTCGCGGCTGGGCTGGGCCGGCGCCTGGAACGACCTTTCATGCCCGCCTTCGTGGACGGGATCGAGCCGCCGGGCACCGAGCTGATTGCGGTCGAGATCGAGGCCCCGGATCTGTGCGCCCGCTACATCGGCGCCCCCATCACGGGGGTGCGGGTGGGGCCCTCGCCCCGCTGGCTCCGGCGGCGGCTGTTCGCGGCCGGGGTACGCCCCATCAACAACGTGGTCGACGTCACCAACTACGTGGCACTCGAGTACGGCCAGCCGCTGCACGCCTTCGACCTGACCCGCATTCGCGGGAGACGGATCGTGGTCCGGCGGGCGCGCCCGGGTGAGGAGCTGCTCTGCCTCGACGGGCAGCTGCGCCGGCTCGATTCCGAGATGCTGGTGATCGCCGATGCCGAAGCGCCAATCGCGATCGCGGGCCTGATCGGGGGCGAGGAGAGCGCGGTCTCAGAGGCGACGACTGACGTGCTGCTGGAGGCCGCCAATTTCGATGGGGTCAGCGTGAGGGCCACCAGCCGAGCCCTGCGGCTGCGGACCGAGGCCTCGACTCGCTTCGAGAAGGGACTGTCCCCGGAGCTGGCCCAGGCCGGGGCCCGGCGGGCAGCTGCACTGCTCGCCCAGCTCGCCCATGGACGCGTCCATCTCAACTGGGCGGATCGGTACCCCCGTCCTCAGGATCCGGTTCGGGTCCGCTTCCGCCCCGAGCAGGTGGACGCGTTGCTCGGCGTCCACGTGTCTCTCCAGGAGATGGAATCGGCGCTGCGACGCCTCGACTTCCAGGTGCAGATCCAGGACGACGGTAGCTGGGATTTGCTGCCCCCGGTCTACCGGCTGGACATCCACATCCCTGCCGACGTGGCCGAAGAGGTGGGCCGCCTCTATGGCTATGACAAGGTGCCAGCCACCCTGCCCGGGAACCGGCGCTTCAGCTGGGTGGCACCCCTGCCCAGTCAGGAGCGGAGGCTGGACGGGTTGCGCCATGTGCTGGCTGGAGCCGGCTTCACCGAGGCGGTGACGCTGGCTCTGGTGTCGGGGGCGTTGCTCGACCGGCTCGGGGTGGCGGAGCGAGCGATGCGGGTTCTCAATCCGGTGTCCGACGAGCAGGACACGATGCGCACCACCCTCTTGCCCTCATTGCTGCAGGTGGCTGCGCTCAACGCCAACCGTGGTCGGCCGGCGGTGTCGGTGTTCGAGGTCGGGCGGGTGTATTTGCGCCGGGCGGACCGTCCCCAGCCGGACGAGCCGGTGCGACTGGGTGCGCTCCGCACCGGGCTCGGCAGCGCCGAGGCCGGCCGCACCGCCTTCCTGGAGCTGAAGGGAGCACTGGAACGCGCCCTCGACGCCCTGGTCCCCCTCCAGGTTGCCTACCAGCGGGATGCCGCCACCCTCTTCCACCCGGGGCGCTGTGCCCGGGTGGTGGTGGCCGGCCGCCCGGTGGGGTACCTGGGCGAGCTCCATCCGGCCGTGCTCCGGGACTTCGACCTGGACGGGCGGGCGGTTGGCGTGGAGCTGGATCTGGAGCCCGTGCTCGCGTTGGACGTGCCTCGACGGGCGTGTCCATTACCCCGCTTCCCCGCCGTGCACCGGGACCTGGCGGTGGTGGTGGCCGAGGAGGTCGAGGCGGCGACCCTGGAGGAGACGATCCGGGGAGCAGGTGGAGAGCTGCTGGAGTCGGCTCTGGCCTTTGACGAGTACCGCGGCAGCCAGGTGCCCGAGGGGAAAAAGAGCATCGCTTTCACGATGACGTTCCGCAGCCCGGAGCGAACACTGACCGACGCCGAGGTGGACGCCCGCCTGGAGCGGCTCCGTCGCGTGCTGGCTGATCGACACGGGGCTACGTTCCGGGCCTGAATCGAGTCGCGCCCCGGTCGAGCCAGAGCGTGTGCTCCCCGGTCGGGGTCACGGTGGGCCCGAAGCGCTCACGGGCGGGGGGCCCCAGCCGGCACCAGCACTCGAACAGCGACTCGACCAGGTCCCACAGGCGCCGTGGCCCTGCCTGTTGCACCCTCCCCGTGCCGGACGGGTAGCGCGCCCAGGAGTCGTCCTCCAGCGACCACAGGTACGGGTCGTCGGCATGCTCGAAGACCTTTGGAGCGGGGCTGACGAGGGCGCGGACCAGGACGTGGAACGACCACTCCGCATTCCCGCCGGCCGCGAGCATGGAGAGCGGGTACGCGTACGCGCGATCCGCGGTCGCCTGTGCGAAGGCCGCCGCGATCCGCTCCGGGTCGGCGTCCGGCCGGGGCTGGATGGGTATGAAGCGGTAGGTCTCCGGGTCGTAGTGGCCGCTGGCCGTCCCGTCCTCGCGCCACTCCAGGGCCACGCAGCCGTCCGGGACCACGCTCACGATCCTGCCCCCGGGCCGGACCTGCTCCAGCCGGGCGGTGAGGATGGGCCAGGCCATCCCGGTGCAGATGCTCCGGGCGTAGGGCGCCCGCTCCGGGCACCCTACCTATCCCGTTGGCGACGCCAAGTGGGGACGGTGGCCTAGCTCGGCCAGGCGTCTGCGTGTTTCCTCCACCAGGTCGGCCTGGAGGTCGATGCTGGTCACCCGTGCCGAGCGCAGGCGCGTGCAGAGCAGGGCGGCGTTGTGGCCGGTCCCGGTGCCGATCTCCAGCACCGTGTCACCATCTCTCACCTCCAGCGGCTCCAGCATCCGGGCCAGCAGCGAGGACACACACCGGTGCGGGTCAGTGAGCATGAGTCATCCGGCCCGCAGTTATCGGTTGCCCGGTGACGGTCCCGGTCTTACCCGCTTGCGCGGTGCCGGGTTCCTGCTTGGGGTCCCCACGAAGCCTGCTTCGTGGGGTCCCCTCCTGCTTCATCGCCGTGTGCCCAGCACGGCTGGGTCTTACCTCGGCTCCACAGGCCCCTCTGCCACTGACGGCGAGCGCGAGTAGGTTCTTCGCAGCGTTCACGTCCCGGTCGATGACCAGGCCACAGCTTTCGCAGCGGAAGGTACGCTCGGCCAGCCTTGGCTTTCACCGTCCCGCAGCCAGAGCACGTCTTGGAGCTGGGGAAGAACCGCTCGGCCACCAGCAACCGGCCGCCGTGTTGCCGCGCCCAGTCCTTCAAATTCACCCCTACATACTATCATAGGTTCAAACGCCAACAGTTACCGACCCCACCGCCAAGCCCTCCCTTGCAGCCCAAGCGGTCAGCCGCGCTACCTGTCGATCGAGATCACCGGCCTGGCCGGCCCACAGCACTCAGGCGTGCACGGCAGTGACCCCGGATATGGGAGTGGTCCGGGCTGCTATCACGATCAACCTGTCCGGTATGCGGGTACCGGAGGCTTCTCCGACTTGAACCAACAGAGAGCCGCCCAATGCGAGGCACCCTGGTCCGGCCGACTCCTTCAGGTTCATCGGGGAAATTCTAGTCAAGTAGAAACCACCTATGGCAACCTGATCGACAGCAGTTGCCTACCCCTCACGGAACGGGACTGCAAGCTACTAAGCTTATCAGCCACGATGGCGGAGACGCTGTGGCAGCTGTTGTGCGAGCGCGGGGTCCAGATCCACGTGGCCGAGGATCTGCGGCAGAGGCTGGAGCGCGGCGACCGGCTTCGGGTCAAGTTGGGCATGGATCCGACCGCGCCCGACGTCCACGTCGGGCACCTCGTGGTGCTCGACGTCCTCCGCGCCTTCCAGGACGCTGGCCACACCGCTGTCCTGATCGTCGGCGACTATACCGCCCGCATCGGTGATCCGAGCGGGCGTTCCGAAACAAGGCCGATCCTGAGCCAGGAGGAGGTCGAGGCCAACGCTCGCACCTACTTCGACCAGGTCTACAAGGTCCTGGACCCGGCTCGGACCGAGGTTCATGGCAATGCCGAGTGGCTGGCCGAGATGAGCGCCGCGGACATTCTCCGCTTGCTGGGGAAGAAGACCCTTCAGGCGGTTCTTCAGCGCGAAGATTTCGCCGCGCGGCTCCGAGACGGCAACCCGATCGGGGCGCACGAGATCCTGTATCCCTTCAGCCAGGCCTATGACTCGGTGGCGGTGCGGGCTGACGTCGAGATCGGTGGCACCGACCAGCTCTTCAACCTTCTTTTTGCCAGGGAGATCCAGGAAGCGTACGGGCAACCGCCCCAGCAGGTCGCCGTCTTCCCGTTGCTCGAGGGGCTGGACGGGGTCCGGAAGATGAGCAAGTCGCTGGGCAACTACATCGGCCTGGACGAGCCCCCGGCCGTCATCTACGGCAAGGCGATGTCCATCCCCGACCGGCTCACTGAGCGCTACCTGCGGTTGGTCTCGAGGCTGCCCGGCGAGGAGATCGAGCGGATCCTTCGTCTGGAGCCGCGCGATGCCAAGGCGGCGCTGGCTCGACGGCTGGTCGAGCGTTTGCACGGCCCCGAGGCGGCAGCGGCAGCGGAGGAGGAGTTCGAGCGGCGCTTCCGCCGTCGCGAGCTGCCAGAGATCGTCCCCGACCACCGACCCGCCGACCCCGGTGACTTGGTGGGGACGATCGTGGAGCTGGGTTGGCAGCCCAACCGCAGCCACGCCCGACGGGCGGTGGAGCAGGGCGGGGTTCGAATCGACGGTCGCCGGGCCCGCCTGAGCGATGTGCTCCGCGATGGCGAGATCCTGGAGCACGGCAAGAAGCGGGACGCGGTGCGGATCCGGGTCGGCTGATCTTGGTGAATGCGGTTGCCAAGCGACGCCGGCGGGGGCATAGTGGAACGAGCCTAGCCGGTGGCGACCGCACGTTCCCGGCGGGGGCGGGTAGAATCTACGAAAGCACGTTCGAAGTGGAGCAAGATTCATAGATGTCCGGGCATTCGAAGTGGGCCGGCATCAAGCACAAGAAGGCCGCAGTCGATGCCAGGCGCGGGCAGGCCTTCACCCGTGCCAGCCGTGAGATCACGGTGGCCGCCCGTGAAGGCGGTGGCGACGTCAACGGCAACTTCCGGCTACGGCTCGCCGTCCAAAAGGCGCGGGAGATCAACATGCCGGCGGATCGGATCCAGGCCGCGATCGACCGCGGCACCGGGGCTGCCAAGGGAGCTGCACTCGAGGAGCTGCGCTTCGAAGGCTATGGCCCGGCCGGGGTGGCGATCATGGTCGATGTGATGACCGACAACCGGAATCGGACGGCTCCCCTGATCCGTCATCTCTTCGCACGGCACGGAGGCAGCTTGGGCGAAGCGAACTCCGTTGCCTGGATGTTCGAGCGCAAGGGAGTGATCACGGTGGCCGCGGGCGACCGGGATCCGGAAGAGGTTGGGCTGGTCGCGATCGAGGCCGGAGCCGAGGACATCCAGGTCGAGGACGGTACCGTTGAGATCACGACCGAGCCCGGCGCCTTCGAGCAGGTGCGCAAGGCCCTGGAGAGCCAGGGGGTGACGATCGAGAACGCCGAGGTCACCATGCAACCGAAGCAGACGGTGCCCGTGGACGAGGACAAGGCTCCGGCGGTGCTGCGGCTCCTGGAGGCCCTCGAGGAGGAGGAAGACGTCCAGCAGGTCCACGCCAACTTCGACATTCCCTCCGACGTCCTGGAACGTATCTCGGCCTCCGTCTAGGGGGCGCTTCGGCCTGCCGCGGTGGGGAACCGGGTAGGGCTGCTGCTTGGCGTGGATCCGGGACTGGCCGCCACTGGTTGGGGGGTGCTGGAGGCGGACGGTACAGTGCTTGCCTGCGGCACGGTGAGAACCGCTCCCGGGCCCGTGGGTGCACGTCTGCTCCAGATCGTGGATGCGTTGCGGACGCTGCTGCGCCAGCACCCCATCCAGGAGGCAGCGCTGGAGGAACTCTTCATGGGTCGCAACCGGACCAGCGTGATCGGGGTGGCCGAGGCCCGGGGGGTAATCCTGGTCGAGCTGGCTGCCGCGGGCGTCCCCGTTCACGAGTACAAGCCGGCCCAGGTCAAAGCGGCGCTGACCGGGTACGGCATGGCCGACAAGGGACAGATCGCGCGCATGCTAGCGCTCCAGGCCCGGGTGCCGTCGCGGCTTGACCAGCACGCGGTCGATGCGGTTGCGATCGCGCTCTGCCATGCCAGGGGCCGGCGCCTGCGTCGTCTGGTGGGGGCATGATCGGGCACTTGAGGGGGACGGTGCTGCGGATCGCCGGCGATCAGCTGGTACTCCAGGTGGGCGGGGTCGGCTATCTGGTCAACGTCGCCCCCCGGGTGCGGGAGCGGGCCCGCCCCGGGCAGGAGCTGGAGCTGCATGTGCACACGCACGTGCGCGAGGACCAGCTGGCGCTCTTCGGCTTCCTGACCCTGGAGGAGCTGCAGCTCTTCGAGCTGCTGATCCAGGTGGACGGCGTCGGCCCGCGGGTGGCACTGGCCATCCTGGGGATCAACAGCCCCGATGTGCTCCGGCAGGCCATACTGGCCGAGGAAGTGGGCCCGATCCGACGGGCTCCCGGGGTCGGTGTCCGCACCGCCCAAAAGGTGATCATCGACCTCAAGCCGAAACTGGAGCCGGAGGCCGCGGCACCGGGCCCGATCCGCCCCTCGGCAGACGGTGACGGCCGGATCCGCAGCCAGGTCGAGGCGGCCCTGCGCGGCCTCGGCTTCTCCGCTCTCGAAGCCCGGGAGGGGGTGGACGCGGTTGACTGGTCCGACCGGCCAGATGCGCAGCAGGCGTTGGCCGCAGCCCTGCGCGCCCTGGGACGATAGCGCGGTGAGCGCCGAGCGGGTCATGGACCCCGCGGTCGGGACCGACGAGGAGCAGTTCGATCGCACCCTGCGACCGCGGACCCTGGCCGACTACATCGGCCAGGAACAGGTCCGGGAGAACCTGGCCATCCTGATCGAGGCCGCCCGGCGGCGGGGCGAGCCGGTCGAGCACGTGCTCCTGTGCGGCCCTCCGGGCCTGGGCAAGACGACGCTGGCGACCATCATCGCCAACGAGCTTGGGGTGGCGATCAAGACCACCAGCGGGCCCGCCGTGGACCACGCCGGGGCGCTGGCATCGATCCTCACCAACCTCTCCCGGAGGGACGTGCTGTTCATCGACGAGATCCACCGGCTCAACCGCGTGGTCGAGGAAGCGCTCTACCCGGCGATGGAGGACTTCGCGTTCGACATCGTGGTCGGGAAGGGAGCGGGGGCAGCCTCGGTGCGCCTGCCGCTGGCGCCCTTCACCTGCGTCGGCGCTACCACCCGTCAGGGGTTGCTCAGCGCCCCCATGCGGGACCGGTTCGGTGCGGTCTATCGGCTTGACTTCTACACCGAGCAGGAGCTGCTCCGGATCGTGCACCGCTCGGCTCGCATCCTGGGCTTCGAGATCGAGGAGGCGGCCGCGGCGGAGCTGGCCCGGCGTTCCCGGGGCACGCCCAGGATCGCCAATCGGCTGCTGCGGAGGGTCCGGGACTACGCACAGGTCCGGGCCGACGGCCGCGGGACCATGGAGGCGACCCGGGCCGCGCTGGCCATGCTGGAGGTCGATGACCGCGGCCTCGAGCCCCTGGATCGGAGGATCCTGGAGACGGTGATCACCAAGTTCGGCGGCGGTCCGGTTGGGCTCGACACCATCGCCACCTCGGTGGCCGAGGAGCCTGAGACGATCGAGGACGTACACGAGCCCTTCCTCATCCAGAGCGGCCTTTTGGCCCGCACCCATCGCGGCCGGGTGGCGACCGAGCTGGCGTATCGGCATCTTGGCCTGACCCCACCGCCGGGACCGCCGCAGCAGACGACGCTCCAGCTCTGAAGGATCCTGTGGGAGGGCAACTGCCGGCCACCCGGTCCGGTCCGAAGGCAGCGGAAGGCCGGCACCTGGCTGCACCGCTCTTGATCCCGCCAGACCGTCCTGGTAGACGGTGTGGCCCGGCCAGCTCTGAGCCTGGCTCGTCGTCGCGCTCGAACGCGCGACCGCCAGCCACCCGATCGCCTTCGCAGGCGACTCGTGGGGCCGGTTCGAAGAACGAACCCCAGCTCGCCGAGACCCGGGGTCCTTCCGAGCAGCTGCGCTGGACGCTCTGGCTCCCAGTCAGGCTCGATAGACTTTTCCCGCCTTGCGTCTGGTTTTGGCCTGGCCCGTCCGGCTCCTGGTCATCGGGCTCCTGATCTTTTCGGTTTTCGTGGACGGGGCGGGGTACTGGTACCGCATCGTGAACCACTACCCCCTGACCGGTCCGGTCCCAGGCCTCCCGCCCAACTTCAACGGCTGGCAGCTGTACGTCCACAAGGGCCTGGACCTCTCCGGCGGCACCAGCATGATCCTGAAGCTGAGCAATTTCCCGGCCGATCGCAGCCGTGCCCAGGTCCAGCAGGAGACGATCGCGATCATCGAGAAGCGGATCAACGCGCTCGGGGTGAGCGAGCCGATCGTCACCCCGTACGGCACCAACAACGACATGATCCAGGTCCAGCTGGCCGGGGTCCCGGCCGCCCGGGCCCAACAGGTGATCGGGACCACCGCCCAGCTCGTGATCACCACCTGGGTCAAGGACCCCTCGATCACCAACGGGCCCGAGCCCGGCTACCGGCCGCAGATCACCCCGATCAAGAGCTACATGCTGACCGGCGCCAGTGCCAGCCTGGGCCAGAACGGCACCAGTGGCTGGGTAGTGAACTTCAGTTTCGATAGCCAGGGGGCGGCCCTCTTCAGCCAGATCACCACCAACGCCTACAACGCCTGTCCGAGCAGCGCCTGCGCCCAGCGCTACGTCGCCGACTGGCTGGACCTGACCCAGTCCGACGTCAACAACTGGAACAAGGTCGCGAACCAGGTCTCCCAGCCGTTCCAGTTCAACGGCAAGGGAGGCAAGCTCCTGACCAACGCCGAGATCCAGGAGCCGATCACCGGCGGCCAGGGCTATATCTCCGGCAACTTCACGCAGCAGCAGGCAACCGACCTGGCCACGCTGCTCAACGCAGGCTCGCTGCCGGTCCGCATCTCGGTCATCCAGTCGACCGATGTCGGCGCCACCCTGGGGGCCCAGTCCGTCAAGCAGAGCCTGGTGGCGGCGATGCTGGGCTTGATCCTGGTGATCGTCTTCATGATTGCCCTCTACCGACTGCCGGGAGCGCTGGCCAGCCTCGCCTTGCTCTTCTATGGAGGTCTGGTCTTCGCCCTGTTCAAGGCGGTCCCGGTGACCCTGACCCTGCCCGGCCTGGCCGGGTTCGTGCTCAGCGTCGGCATGGCCGTGGACGCCAACGTCCTGATCTTCGAGCGCTTCAAGGAGGAGGTGCGGGCCGGGCGGACGGTAGGAGCGGCGGTGGAGGCAGGGGTGCGTCGTGCCTGGCCGGCGATCCGGGACTCCAACACCGCCACCCTGATCACCAGCTTCATCCTCTTCTTCGCCGGAAGTGGCGAGGTACAGGGCTTCGCTTTCACCCTGATCATCGGCATCTTCTGCAGCCTGATCTCGTCGATCATCGTCACGCACAACCTGCTCGCGATCGTGCTCAACTTCGGGTGGGCGCGAAGCAGCGGACTGCTGGGGGTGGTCCGAGGCTCTGGCGCCATGTCGGTGGAGCCGCAGCGTGGCCGAGCTTAGCCGTCCCTCTCAGCTGACCGACCAGGCTGAGCCGGCAACGGCCGAGACCGCGATCGAGGAACCCCGGGTCCGGCGCCTGGACATCGTGGGTCACCGCAACGTCTACTTCGCCATCTCGCTTCTGATCATCATCCCCGGCATCATCTCGATGGTCACCCGGGGCTTCTTGCTCGGGATCGACTTCGCCGGCGGGACCGAGTTCCAGCTCCAGTTCTTCGGCCATCCCGGCCTAGCCCAGGTGGAGCGGGCGGCCGACCGGCTCCAGCCCAACGCCACCGTCCAGGTCACCCCCAGCGGTACCTACATCATCCGCACCACCCCGCTCGCTCCTCTGGAACAGAAGGCTTTCGAGCAAGATCTGGCCAGGGCGGTTGGGATCCAGGTGGATACTGCCAAGAGCCAGGTGAGCCAGGTAGGCCCCGCCATTGCCCAGCAGATCGTTCAGGGGGCGCTCTTTGCGGTGCTGGCAGCCGTGATCTTGATCCTGTTCTATCTGGCCTTTCGCTTCCGCAACGTCCAGGGTGGGTGGCGGGCCGGGTTCCAGTTCGGCGGCTCCGCGCTCCTCGCCCTTCTCCACGACGTCTTCGTCCTGACCGGCATCTTCTCGATCCTTGGCGGGTGGGCGCGGCTGAACCTGGGTCAGATCGACAGCCTGTTCCTGACCGCGGTCCTGACGGTGGTCGGGTTCTCCGTCCACGACACGATCGTGGTCTTCGACCGGATCCGGGAGAACCTGGTGGTGGCCCACCGGCTCTCGTTCGAGCAGGTGGTCAACCTCAGCATCATGCAGACCGCCGCTCGCTCCATCATCACCAGCTTCACCGTGATCCTGGTCCTGCTGGCCCTGCTGTTCTTCGGGGGAGAGACCCTGCAAGGCTTCGCGCTGGCCCTGCTGATCGGGATCGCCTCCGGCACCTACAGCTCGATCTTCAACGCCGCCCCGCTGCTGGTGGTGTGGCGGCGGCTGCAGCCGCTGCGCTGAGCGGCTAGGCTTTGGCCCGGACGGTCCGAGCGATGCCTACCTGGCCCCTTGGCGAGATCCAGCAGCTCCTGGAGCCGACTCTGGCGCACATGGGGTACAGCATCTACGGGCTCGAGCAGTCGGGCCGAGATGGCCGGACCCTCCGGATTGTCATCGACAAGCCCCAGGGATTCGTCTCGATCGATGATTGCGAGCGGGTGAGCAAGGTTGCTGGCCCGCTGCTCGACCAGAGCCGGCTTCTCCCCGACGTCTATGCCCTGGAGGTCTCGTCGCCCGGGGCCGAGCGCGAGCTCCGTGGCCGCGCCGACTACGAGCGGTTCCTGGGCCGTCGGGTCCGCCTTCGCTACCGGGCTGGAGCCTCGGAGGTGGCGTTGATCGGAACCTTGGAGGCGGTCTCCGACGGGGGCGTGCGGGTGAGAGGTTCGCGCGAGGACCGGGAGGTCTCCTGGCCCGACCTCATCGCGGCTCGGCTGGTGGCGACGCCGTGATGGCCAATCCCCAGTCCCCGCTGGCGGCCCTGGAGGAGCTGAGCGCCGAGGTCGGCGTCTCCATGGACGACGTGCGACGGACGGTGGAGGAAGCCCTCGCCGTTGCCTACAAGCAGGCATTCGAGCCGCCCGGCGAGGTCACCGTCCGGCTGGTCCCCGAGACCGGCGAGATGGAGGTCCTGCTCAAGGAGCACCATCCCGACGGCAGTGTCAGCGAGCGCCACCTTCCCGTCGATGAGTTCAAGCGTTTGGCTGCGCAGACCGCGCGGACCGCGGTCATGCGCCACCTCCGCGACCTGGAACGGGAGCGAGCGCTGTCCGAGCTAGTCCGGCGTCAGGGCGAGCTGGCCACCGGCACTGTGGATCGGATCGACCAGCGGGGCACCGTCTACGTCGATCTGGGGAAGATCGAGGGACGGATGCCGCCCGAGGAGCAGATCCCGGGGGAGGAGTTGCGCCCCGGGCGCCCGGTGACAGTGGTGGTGATGGAGCCGCGCTCGCGCTGGGCCCAGCTCCGCGTCTCGCGGGCCAGCCGGGTGTTCGTCCTGCGCCTGCTCGAGGCCGAGGTCCCGGAGATAGCGGCCGGGACCGTCCAGGTGCGGGCGATCGCGCGCGAGCCAGGCCTCAGGACCAAGATCGCGGTGTCCTCCCGGGACCCCAGCGTCGACCCCGTCGGCGCCTGCGTGGGTCCTCGCGGCGTCCGACATCGCTCACTGCTCGCCGAGCTCGCCGGTGAGCATCTCGACATCGTCGCCTGGGACCCGAACCCCGAGCGCTTCGTGGCCGCGGCTCTGGGCCCGGCGACGGTCTCTGGGGTTCGCATCGATCCCGACAATCGGACCGCCCACGTGCAGGTGCCCCGGGAGCAGCTCTCGCTGGCCATCGGCCGGGACGGGCAGAACGCCCGGCTGGCGGCCAAGCTCACCGGCTGGCGGGTAGACATCGCTGCCGACGATGCCCAAGAGGAGGCATGAGCCCATCCGGACCTGCGTCGGCTGCCGTCAAGAGGGCAGCCGGCACAGCCTGATCCGGCTGGTACGCACGCCTGAGGGGGCCGTGGTGGTCGACCCTGCGGGCAGGGCGCCCGGCCGGGGTGCCTACCTCCACCCGACGGAGGACTGCGTCCGACAGGCACGAAGGCGGCGCGCGCTCGAGCGCGCACTCAAGGCGGCGGTTCCGGAGCCGGTCTGGCAGGAACTGGCCTCGGGTTCGGCCGACTCCGGTATCTTTGGGTTCCCGGCCTCAGGGCGTCCTGGTGGCGCGGGCGAGGACCCCGGCCCCCGCTAGCGCCGTCGCCGCGCGGACCCGGATGGCCGGCCAGGAGAGCGGCAAGGTCAGGGAATGAAGGCACACGAGCTGGCACGCGAGCTGAACGTCCCGCACCGGGAGCTGGTCGCGTACCTACAGCAGAACAAGCTGACCAGGAACCCGTCCGGGAACCTGTCGCCGCACGCCATCGAGGCGGCCCGCAACCAGTACCGGCGGGCGACGACTAGCCGGGCCTCGGCCGGGAGCGATCGTCGTGTCCAGCTCCCGCCCAGCCTGACCGTGACCGAGCTCGCCGAGCGGCTTCAGGTGAGCCCAGCGGATGTGATCAAGAAGCTGCTCACCAACCAGGTCATGGCTACCCGCAACGACGTCATCGACTACTCGACGGCCGAGATCATTGCCGACGACTTCGGCTACCAGGTGGAGCCGATCGCGGCCGACGACGTGGTCGCCACCGAGACGCAGGAGAACGGCGAGGTGGCCACCACCACGCGGGAGCAGCTCTTCTCAGTGGAGGGCGAGGATCCGTCTCTGCTGCAGCCTCGGCCCCCGATCGTCACCGTCCTGGGCCACGTTGATCACGGGAAGACCTCGATCTTGGACGCCATCCGTCACACCGCGGTGGCGGCAGGCGAGGCTGGCGGCATCACCCAGCGCATCGGTGCCTACCAGGTACAGACCCCGGAGGGCGAGGTGGTGACCTTCATCGACACGCCCGGCCACGAGGCCTTCACCGGCATGCGTGCCCGGGGGGCGTCGGTGACGGACGTCGCCGTCCTGGTGGTTGCCGCCGACGACGGAGTGATGCCGCAGACGATCGAGGCCATCCAGCACGCCCGGGCGGCGCAGGTCCCAATCGTGGTCGCGATCAACAAGATCGACCTGGAGTCGGCGAATGTCGACCGTGTCCACGCCCAGCTGGCCGAGCAGGGCATCATCACCCGTCACGTCGGCGGTGAGCACGAGTGCGTCCATGTCTCTGCCCGCACCCACCAGGGGCTGGACGACCTCCTGACCACGATCGTGCTGGTGGCACAGATCCTGGAACTCAAGGCCAATCCCCGCCGACCCGGGCTGGGCACGGTGGTGGATGCCAACCTGGAGCGAGGCCGAGGCCCGGTGGCCACAGTGCTGGTCCAGAACGGGACCTTGAGGGTGGGCGACCACTTCGTCTGCGGCCACATCTACGGCCGGGTGCGGGCGCTGACGAACGATCGGGGCCGGCCCGTACACCAGGCGGGGCCAGCGATGCCGGTGGTGGTCAGTGGGCTCTCCGAGGTGCCGATCGCAGGCGACATCTTCCAGGTGGTGGGAAGCGAGAAGGCAGCCCGCCAGATCGCGCTCACCCGGCTCCAGGAGCGACGGGTCCAGGAGACGATCCGGGAGCGGGCGCCCCGGATCACGCTCGAAGAGCTGGCGCGCCGGGCCAAGGAAGGGGAGGTCAAAGAGCTCGACCTGGTGGTCAAGGCTGACGCCCAGGGTACGCTGGAGGCGGTCCGGGCCGGACTCAACAAGATTGCCGATCCGATGGTGGCGATCAAGATCGTGGGCCAGGGCGTGGGCCAGATCAACGAGTCGGACGTGCTCCTGGCCAGCGTCTCCAATGCCATCATCGTCGGCTTCAACGTGCGTCCCACCGCGGCGGCGGAGCGGATGGCGGAGCGGGAGAAGATCGAAATCCGCTCCTACGACGTGATCTACAAGCTGACCGAGGACGTTGAGCGGGCGGCCAAAGGCCTGCGCGAGCCGGTCTTCCGTGAGGTCCGGGAAGGCCGGGTCGAGGTGGTGATGCCGATCCGGGTCCCGCGGGTGGGCACCATCGCCGGCTGCCGGGTGCTGGAGGGCAAGGTCAGCCGCGGCGACCAGGTCAAGTTGTGGCGCGGCCGACAGCAGATCTGGGAGGGCCGGATCCGGTCCCTCAAGCACCTGAAGGAGGACGTCCGCGAGATGGTTGCCGGACAGGAGTGCGGCATCGGCCTGGACGGCTTCGAGGACTTCCAGGCGGGCGACATCATGGAGTGCTCGCGCCTGGAGAGAGAGGAGCGGTAGCCGCCCCGGCCGTCTGGCCGCGGCCGCCGACGGGGTCGCGAGCATGAGCCACCGCCCGGTCCAGGTCGGCGCCCAGATCCGCGAGGAGATCATGCAGATCATCAGCCGCGACCTCAAGGACCCTCGGATCGGTTTCGTCAGCATCACCCAGGTGCGGATGTCGCCGGATCTGCGCTCGGCTCGCGTGCGGGTCAGCGTGTACGGCAGCGAGGAGGAGCGGGAGGCCACCCTGGCTGGGCTTCGCAGCGCCTCCGGTCGGATCCGGCACGAGTTGGGAAGACGGCTGGAGAACCTGCGGTTCGCTCCTGAGCTCCGCTTCGAGATCGATCCGTCGATCGAGTACTCGGTTCGGATCTCGCAGCGATTGCGCGAGGTCTTGCCGGATAAGGGCCCTCAGGAGGGCGAGCATGGCGGCTGAGCTGGGAACCCTGCTCGATCAGCTCCACGAGCTGCTGGAGCGGCACCAGAGGATCCTGATCCTGGGCCACAAGGACGCGGACGGTGACACCCTGGGCTGCAGCCTGGCCTTCGCCGAGGCGCTGCGGGACCGGGGCAAGCGGGTCCAGGTCGTGATCCCGCCGCCGGTGTCATCCCGCTACGCATGGATGCCCGGCTTTTCGGAAATCGCTCCGTCGGTGCCCGAGGACGGCTGGAGCCTGGTGCTGTTCTTCGACGCCGGCAACCTGGAGCGGTCGGGCGGCTCGGCCGATTCCATCCCCGCCGACGCCGTCATCGTCAACGTCGACCATCACACCTCCAACTCCCGCTACGGGACCCTCAACATCATCGACCCGGAGGCCTCGGCGGTCGGGCAAATGTGCCTGGAGATGCTGGAGCACTTCGGTTGGCCGATCACACCGACCATCGCCCAGAACCTGTACACGGCCCTGCTCACCGATACCGGCGGCTTCCGTCACGAGAACACCGATACCAGAGCGCTGGCCGACGCCGCTCGGCTCGCGGCGCTGGGTGCCGACCCAGCCCACGTGGCCACCATGGTCTACAAGTCGTGGCCGCTGAGCACGGTCCGGCTCTCGGGTCTGGCCATCGCCGATATCCAGGAGGACCTGGGGGGGCGGCTTGCCTGGGTGCGGGTGACCCGGCGCATGCTGCACGAGGCCGGGGCGGTGATGTCCGAGTCGGAGGGCATCATCGATACCGTCAATACGCTCGCCGGCCTGGAGGTCGCGATCGTGTTCAAAGAGGTCCGTGCCCGGCTGACCAAGATCAGCGTTCGCACCCGCGGGACGGTCGACGCGGCGGCGCTCTGCGAACGGTTCGGCGGCGGTGGCCACCAGCGGGCGGCCGGAGCGGAGATCGAGCTCCCGTTGGATCTGGCGGTGTCGGAGGTGCTACAGGCCGCACGCGAGGCGGTGGCAGCGGCGAAGGAAGCCTGAGCATGCGAGCCGGTGTCCTCAACGTCTGCAAGCCACCCGGCGAGACCTCCTTCGACGTGGTGCGCAAGCTCCGACGCGTGACCCGTGCCCGCCGGGTGGGACACGCGGGCACGCTCGATCCGCTCGCCACTGGGGTGCTACCGCTGCTGTTCGAGTCGGCCACCCGGCTCTCGGAGTACGCGCTGCGGCTGCCCAAGACCTACGAGGCCGACATCCACCTGGGGGCGCGCACTGCCACCGACGACGCCGAGACGCCGCCCGAGCCGGTGGCCCCGGCCGGCCACCTGACCGGTGAGCAGGTAGCGGCCGCTCTAGCTCGGTTCGTGGGTCGGATCGAGCAGGCGCCTCCGGCCTTCTCGGCCGTCAAAGTGGACGGAGAACGGGCTTATCAGCGTGCCCGGCATGGCGACCTGACTCGGCCGGCGCCGCGGCTGGTGGAGATCCACGGAGCCGAGCTCCTCGGCTTCCAGGCGGGGGAGCGGGCGGTGGCACGGGTGCGGGTTGTGTCGGGCAAGGGGGCCTACCTCCGCTCGCTGGCGCGGGACTTGGGAGAGGTCCTCGGGGTTGGCGGCTACCTGGGTCAGCTGACCCGTACCGCCTACGGTCCCCTCAGGGTGGAAGACGCGAGTCGATTGGAGGACCTGCAGGACGTGACTGCAGTCGAGAGCCGGCTGCTGCCCCCCCAGGTCATCCTGCCCGACATGGTCGAGGTACGGCTGACGGCTGAGCAGGTAGCGGCGGTAAAGCAGGGCCGGGCGGTGCGCGTCCTGCCCGAGCCGCCGCCGGGCCTGCTCCGGGCCCACGCCGAGTCGGGCCGGCTGGTCGCGCTCGGCCACACCGACCCGTTGCGGCGGACCTTCGTGCCTGACAAGGTCCTGGGCTGAGGAAGTGCAGGTTCACTTCGGGTTGCCCAGTTCGCGGCTGGGGCCGGCGGCACTGTCGATCGGGAGCTTCGATGGCGTCCACATCGGCCACCGAGCGGTGCTGGAGCGCCTGCTCGGGGCCGGTGGCTCGGGGTTGACCCCGGCGCTGATCACGTTTGACCCGCATCCTCGCTGCGTTCTGGATCCGGCCAACTGTCCACCGCAGATCACCACCCTGACCGAACGTCTGGACCTGTTCCGGTCGCTGGGGGTGGAGCACGCCATCGTGCTCGAGTTCACCCGACAGCTGGCCGCGCTCAGCGCTGAGGACTTCATGGAACGCCTACTGGCTGCGCTGGAGCTGCGCTGTCTGGTGGTGGGCTACGACTTCGCCCTGGGGCGGGGGAGGAGCGGGGACGTGGCCTGGCTGCGTGCACATGGCGAGCGACGTGGATATCGAGTCGAGGTGGTGCCGGCCTTCCGACTCGATGGGGAGGAGGTGCACAGCTCAGAGGTGCGGCGGCTCCTCACGCTCGGTGAGGTGGAGGCGGCCAATCGGCTACTGGGCCGGGAGTTCTCCCTGGGCGGCCTGGTCGAGCCCGGAGACCGGATCGGGCGTCGGATCGGCTGGCCCACCATCAACCTGGCCGTGCCTCCGACCAAGCTGGTGCCGGCCCGGGGGATCTACGCCGGCTGGGCAACGACCCGGGAGGGGGTCTGGGGGGCTGCCATCAGCATCGGCTACCGACCCCAGTTCGAAAGGACCGAGCTGCGGGTGGAGGCGTTCTTGATCGATTTCGAGGGGGACCTGTACCAGACCCCGGTCGAGCTTCGGTTCGTGAAACGGCTGCGAGACGAGGCCCGATTCGCCAGCGTTGCGGCATTGTCCGAGCAGATCGGGCGGGACGTGGCGGCGACGCGGGCCGTGCTCAGCAGCGTCCTCTCCAGCAGCTGGCCCGAGCGGAACCAGCGGCCGGGGCCGATTGCGCCTTCCGGCTGAGCCCCACGCGCCGACCCGCGGACCGTTCTCTGCTGAGGCGAAGCGAAATCGGTGCGGGCGGGAACTGGAGGCCGTCCCTGACGACCATCCCAAAAAGCTCCCCGAATCCGTGGGCAGGAGGCGCGGGCGGATCGACGTTGCTAGCGAGTTCGCCCTGCACCGGACATCGACTCCGATGGCTTCCCCGCGGTGAAGCGCAGGTCGGCTCGAAAGTGAGGTCGGGTCGCGGGGGCGAATTGTCCGTCACCTGTCCGCGACATCGCCGCAGGCACTGGACAGAATGCCGTCGGCTACGGCAGGGAGCGTCAGGTGCGATCCGGCCTTCCTCGAGGCAGTGGCGCCCGCCTTGCTCCAGGAGAGCCGGAGCCTGGGATCGGTCCGGTCCACCCTCCGGGCCTCCCTGGAGGCATGCGCCGGTGCCTGTGGCAACAGCGTCCTGGCCAGCGCTCTGCGCAGCTTCGGGTCTTCCTGGGGACCGCGCTCTGGAGTACGCGGCGTTCGCCAGGGCCCTGGAGGTGGTGGCGGAGGCGTTTGGCGAGGCGGGCGGGTGATGTCCCCGCCGTCCCTCCCCCGGGTGCCCGGAGACCCCACCGCTGCCCGTCTGGCGGCGCTCAAGCTCTCGGGCGCGGCCGAGCACCTGGCTCGGGTGGCAGATCGGGCGCAGGCCCAGATCGACTCGATCGTC
>CADDZO010000011.1 GCA_902812395.1 bacterium
GAGCCGCCCGTCCCTGGGCCGTCGCCGCGGCGCCCTGGCGACGGCCGCGGCGCCGCGCAGCCGCGCTCGGAGGGATGGTCCAGCTGAGCTACCGTTTCGGTCCCCTGGAGCGGCGTGGCCTGCTGCTGGGCCTGGGCGGCGGCCAGCTGGCGGTCCTTGGCGCCGGTGGACTGGGTGCGGTGGTAGCCCTGCGCGTGGCTCAAGGCTCGCTGGCCCCGGAGTTGGCCGGCGGGCTGGCGGTGGTCGCGCTGGCAGTGGCCCTCTGGCCGATCGGGGGCCGTCCGCTCGAGGCCTGGGTGCCCTTGCTCGGAGCCTTCGCCTGGCGACGGCTGCGAGGTCGCCACCGTTTTCAGCCGCGTCCACATCTGGAGGGGCATCGGCTTGTCATCACTCGGCGGGGAAGGCTGGTGGAGGTGGTGCCACCTGGCCCTCGCCCGGAGAGCGTACGCGACGTCCAGCTGCTGGAGGCCCGGCCTGGGACCGACGCCGCCTACGCGCTGGGCGTGGTGCGGGACGGCCGGGAGCGCACCTACACCGGCGTGCTGCGGGTCCGGGGGCATGCCTTCAACCTCCTCGACCCGGCCGAGCGAGCGCGCCTGGTCGAGGCCTGGGCCGCGATCCTGGCCGGCTACGGGGTCGAGGGGAGCCCGGTCTCCCGCCTCCAGTGGTTGGAAAGGACCCTGCCCGACGATGGCCAGGGCATCGTGCGTCACTTTCGAGAGCGGGCGCGGCCAGATGCGCCCGCGAGGGCGCTCGAGGCCTACCGGCAGGCCCTGGCCGGGGCTGCTCCCGCCACCCAGCTCCACGAGTGCCTGGTCGCACTCCAGGTGGACGCCCGCCGGGCCTGGCGTCAGGTCCGCCAGGCCGGCCGCGGCGACCCCGACCGCGGAGCATGCGCACTGATGTCCCGGGAGCTGGTGGCGCTGGGCGAAGCCCTGGAGGGGGCGGGGGTGATGTGCGAGGGCATCCTCAGCGCCCGGGCTCTGAGCAAGGTCGTCCGGGCGGCCTACGAGCCCGAGGCCTGGCGGGAGCGATCCCTGATCGAGACCGAGGGAGGTCCTGAGGGGCCCTACCCGGACGATGCCTGGCCTCGCCAGACCCTCGAGGACCTGGGCCACTACCAGACCGGACCTCGTGCCTTCCACGTCACCTATCACGTGCGTGAATGGCCTCGAGTAGAGGTCGGTCCCGGCTTCCTCGCCCCAGTGCTGCTCCGCACCCGTTGCACGCGCACGATCTCGATGACGTTGCAGCCGATCCCGCCTTCACGGGCCGAGCGGGAGCTGCGACGGGCGCGAGTCAGCGATCTCTCCGACGAGGAGCTGCGACGGCGCGGAGGGTGGCTGCCGAGCATCCGCCGCGCCCATGAGCAGGACAACGTCCTGCGGGCCGAGGAGGAGCTGGCCCAGGGCCACGTCAGCTATCGCTTCAGCGGTTACGTGACCGTGACCGCAACCTCGTTGGAGGAGCTGGCGGAGGCTTGCGCCGAGATCGAGCAGTTGGCACGTCGCTCCCATCTGGAGTTGGAGCGCCTGATCGGCCAGCAGGAGGTGGCCTTCACCTACACGCTGCCGCTCTGCCGCGGGCTGGCATGAGGGTCCGCTCGCGCCAGCTTCCCCATCGTGTGACCACCGCCCATCTGGGCGCTGCCTACCCGTTCATGGCGGAAGGCGGCCTGGGTGCCCGTGGCGTCTACATCGGCCGGGAACTCTTCGGGGGGAGCTTCGTCTACGACCCCTGGGAGCTCTACGCCGACGGTGTGCTCAGCAATCCCAACATGCTGATCATCGGCGAGCTGGGCACGGGCAAGTCTGCGCTCAAGAAGAGCTACCTCCTGCGCCAGATTGCCTTTGGCCGGCGGACGGTCTCGATTAACGCCAAATCCGAGGACGAGCGGCTCTGCCGGGCGGTTGGCGTGGAGCCGGTGCGGCTGGAGCGCGGCGGCGCGGTCCGGCTCAACCCGCTGGACGCGCGAGTCGCCGGTCCTGGGGTGGACGCCCGCACACTCCTGGCCGGCCAGCTCCAGGTTTTGCGGGCCGTGATCGGGGCGGTGCTGCGCCGAGAGCTGACGGCAGAGGAGGAGGGCGCCTGCCGGGAGGCGCTCCTGGAGGCCAACCGGCGCAGCGGCGGGGAGCCCACGCTGCCGCTGGTGGCGGCGGCCATGCTCCGGCCTTCGATCGCTGCCGCCGAGGCGCTGGCCACCGACCCAGACCGCCTGGCCGAGGCGACTCGCGAGGCGGCTCTGGCCCTGCGTCGGCTCTGCGAGGACGACCTGGCGGGGATGTTCGACGGTCCGACCACCGCCGACATCGACCTCGATGCGCCCCTGGTCTGCTTCGACCTCTCCGCCGTGGGCGATGACGACGCGTTCGGCATCCTTCGCATCTGCGTCGCCGCGTGGGTGCAGCGAGCGCTCCACGGGGAGACCGGGGTGCGCCGCATCGTGGCCCTGGACGAGGCCTGGCGGCTGCTGGGCAGCGTCGCCACCGCCCGCTGGCTGCAACACAGCTTCAAGCTGGCCCGTGCCTACGGGGTCCAGAACATCGCCATCGTCCACCGCCTCTCCGATCTGTCTGCAGCTGGCTCTGCGGACTCGGTCCAGGTGCAGCTGGCGCTGGGCCTGCTCGAGGACACACAGACCCAGGTCATCCACCGCCAGCCGCCGGGCGAGCTGGCCCGGGTGAGGGAGTTGCTGGGACTGAACGACGTCGAGGCCGAGGTGGTCTCGCACCTCCGACCCGGCACCGCGCTGTGGCGGGTCAACCGGCGCAGTTTCCTGGTCGAGCATCGCCTCAGCTCGTTGGAGCAGTGGTTGGTGGATACCGACGAGAGGATGACCGCCTGATGCGGTGGCTGGCGGCGGCGGCGCTGGCCGGAGCACTGGCCGTCGGCCTGGTGGCGGTGCCAGCCCTGTTGATGCCCGCAGCCGGCGCCTTCCAGCTCAGCCCCGGCCTGGGATCCGTGCCCACCGGACTGGTCGCGCTGGCGGTGCAGGCCGGGGACGAGACCGGCACCGATCCCAACCTTCTCCTCGCCATCGCCAAGGTCGAGTGCGACTTCGGCCACTGTCGGAGCGGCGCTTCGGCTTCGCTGGTTCCGCCCGACATCCTCGCCCACGTCGACGTGGCCGCGCTGGCCCCGGGCGGGGCGATCGCGGTCCTGCTCGGCCTGCCGTCCGGGATCAGGATCGGCGACTGGGTAGATCCGATCGCGGTCAGCGGCGAGCATGCGCTCGGGTTCATGCAGTTCCTGCCGTCGACCTGGCGGGAGGAGGCGCCCCTCGCCCCCGGGCACCCGGAGGACCCGTTCGACCCCTTCCAGGCCATGGTGGTGGCCGGGTGCTACCTGCGCCGCCTGATGGAGGGGGCGCTGGGGCGAGCGCTATCGCTCCGCGACGCGGTGGCAGCCTACGGCGGCGGCAGCTACGCCTATGCCGACGGCGTTCTCGCCCTGGCCGGGTCAGGAACTGCTGGCGGGGCGACACCGGTGGCAGGGGTGCACGTGATCACGGACCCCGGGCCTGTGTTCCCCGGAGTGCCGCCCGGAGGCTATCCCACCTACGGGTACGCGCCCGGGAACTGCACCTGGTGGGTGGCCTACAACCGTCCGGTGCCCCAGGACCTGGGGGATGCGTGGCAGTGGCTGGGCAACGCTGCCGCGCACGGCCTGGCCACGTCCGCGGAGCCGACCTTGGGCTCGATCGTCGTCTACGGTCGGGGCGGGGGTTACTCGGCCTACGGCCACGTGGCGCTGGTCATCGGGGTGCAGCCGGGTTCCTTCACCGTCAGCGAGATGAACTACGTCGGGCTGGGGGTCGTGGACGAGCGCACCTCGCTCTGGCCCGACCCGCGTCACGTCGAGGGGTTCATCCTCTGAGGTCTGGCCCGGGTGCCCTGCGTTGGCCGGCTGCCACCGGGTACCACCTGAGCACCCACATGGCAGGAGGGTGTCCCAGCGGCCCGGTCTTTCTCACCGTCGTCCATCGCGAGGGGACACGGTGGGCATGGAGATTCTCGTGTGGCCAGCTGCCTTGCGCATCGCGCTTGGACAAGACCATATCGATTGGCCCCACGATCCTGTTGTTGGGCGTCGCATCAGCGGCATGAGCGGTTGGAGCCGCAGCAATCCCTGCAGCACGTCGATGGTCGTGTAGAACGATCTCCGAGTCGATCCGTTCTCCTGCTCGCAGTTCCACCCCCATCACCGATCTGTTCACAAAAGGAGCCGTCGGGCGAGTTGTAGTCCTTGGACGGGACCTCGGGAGGGTCATACTGGTCGCTGCGTGACCTGGAGTACCAGTCTCTCTCTCCGTTCCATGCTCGGATCTGTCGATCGGGCTGGATGCATGACCGAGCAGCTCTTCGAACTGCGAACGGTCCAATGCATTGCTGGCCAACCGATGAGCCGGATGGGGTATGTGAAAGCAAGTTCCCGCGGGTCGGCAACCGGTATCTGTGCGGGCGCCCCCTGCGACTACGAGCTCGGCTTGGTCGTGATCACCGTGCCGGAGGGCGAGATTACGTACCAGAGGCCGCCATTGAGGTTCAGTGCCTGTCCGGTCGCCGTGCCGGGTGCCGTGTCGCCGACGTACGTGTACAGCGGCCAGCCGGCATAAGTGACCACCTGACCACCGGCGGGATCCGGGTCGCTACCCAGAAGCGAGGCGTTCACTCCACCGGACGCCACCGGCTTGGCCCCGCTGGGCAGCTTGAGGGGCGGCCAGACGACTGCGCAGGTCCCAGTGCAGGTCACCTTGCTGTGATTGTCGGGTGCAAAGATGTACAGGGTCCGACCCTGGCTGTTCACCAGGATGGTGCCCAGCCCACTGATGCTACGCGTCGACACCACCACCGTCGCCGATGCTCCGGCAGCGGGACTGGGTGTGGGCGACGCCGCGCCGGTGGCGGGTGCCGGGCTGCTCGTGTAGTAACCCTTGGGTACGTTGCTTGAGGAGGACCCGCCACCACAGGCGGCGAGGAGAACCGCCGCGAATGCCATCGTAAAGGACATCGGCAGGGAGAAACCACGCATGGCCGGAATGATACGGAGCCCCCGGTCCGGCCGCAGGCAGGCGACTCGCACTCGTGGGCGGTTGGTGGCGGGCCGCCCCAGCGCCGACCCCTCTGGGCCGCTGAGACGTCTCTGGGGCTGTGCTTGCTCCCCCAGGCTGGACTTGCGGACCCGGAGCTGCAGCAGGCCCTGGCCATCTGTTGACTGACCTCCAACCTGGACCAATCTGAGAGGCAATTTCAGCAGGGGGACCAGTCGTTCCGGTCGCTCTCCGGCAGGTTGGAGGGCGCCCACAGTTGCTTTCGATGCGCCGGTAGCTACGGCGGAGGGTGGGACCCAAGCGGGCTTGCGCGGAAGCCTTGGGAGAGGGTGGCGGCGCCGGTTTGGGTGGGTCCGCCAAGGCAGGGCGACGATCCGAGATCGGGTCCTCGCTGTCCGGGAATACGTCGAGACGGCCGGTTCGGGTCGACGACGCTCCGCGGGCACTGCCAGCATTTCCCATCTCCGCCCTCCTGCTGGCCCCGGAACTTCGAGGCGTCCTTCCGTCGGCGATAATGGCCCACCATGGAGCTGCAACGCGAGGTGCTCTCGGCCGAAATCCTCCATCCGGCCCACGACTTCCAGCCGACCCCGTCCCGGGTCGAGGTGCGCTGGGATCCTCTTCTCGGCTACAGCTCCCGAATCGTGGCCGGGGCCCACTTCCTCCCTCCATCCGACTTCGACCTGGCCGGGCTGGCGGAGCAGACCCGCGACTCATGTTTCTTCTGCGCTCCGCGGGTGGAGCAGGTGACTCCCAAGTTTCCGCCTTCGCTTGGTGCCGATGGTCGCATACGTCGCGGCCAAGCGCTGCTGTTCCCCAACATCCAGGCCTACGCGCTGTATGCCTCGGTGGCGGTCTACTCGCCTGAGCTCCACTACCTGCGACTGGAGCAGTTCACTCCTCGACTGCTCGGGGATGCCCTGGCGGCCCAGGTCGAGTTCTGCCGGCTGGCCACCGCCCACGACCCCACTGCCGCGTGGGTTTCGATCAATGCCAATCACATGCTGCCCTCGGGGAGCTCACTGTTCCATCCCCACCTGCAAGGTGCGGTTGATCCCTACCCGACCACCATGCAGCGGCTGCTCGCGGAGGTGCCGCCCGGACGGTTCGAGGACTACCTGGAGACCGAGCGGAGGGCGGGAGTCCGCTACCTAGGCCGGATCGGCATGGCGGAGTGGCTGGCCAGCTTCGCCCCGGTCGGCTTCCTGGAGCTGCGAGCGCTGGTCCCCGGTGTGACATCCCCTGAGCAACTCTCGGCCGAGCAGGTGGCGGAGCTGGCGGAAGGAATCTCTCGTGCGTTGCAGGTGTACGCTGACCTGGGCTACCAGTCCTTTAACTTCGTCCTCTGCGGCGCCCCAAGCGATCGGCAGGGCTACATGCTCAACCTGCGTATGGTCAGCCGGTCCAACCTCCAGCCACTCTACCGCTCGGACGTCGCCTACTTCGAGCGCCTGCACTGGCAGGCAATGGTGGACACGACCCCTGAGGAGCTGGCCGAGCGCGCCAGACCTCGCTTTGCCGCCTGAGCCAGTGGGGCCGGCGCCCCTGGAAGGCCTGCTGGTGCTGGAACTCGGCCAGAACGTTGCCGCACCCTACGCTGGGCTGCTGCTCAGTGAGCTGGGGGCCAGGGTGATCAAGGTGGAGCGTGCCGAGGGCGACGACACCCGCGGCTGGGGCCCCCCATTTTGGGGGCCGGACAGCGTCGTCTTCGCGGCACTCAACGCCGGCAAGGAGAGCGTCGTTTTGGATCTCGACCGGGACCGGGATCGGCAGGCGCTCGTCCGGCTGGCGGGGCGAGCCGACGTCCTCATCCAAAACCTCCGTCCGGGCAGCCTGGAGCGGCGCGGTATCGGCCCCCAGGACCTCCGACGGCTCAATCCTCGTCTGATCCATGCCTCGATCACCGCCTTCGGCCGGCAGGGGCCGCTGGCCACCGAACCTGGGTACGATCCCCTGGTCCAGGCCTTCTCCGGGATCATGTCGCTGGGTGGCGAGGGCGACCGGCCGGTCCGCACCCCGGTGTCGCTGCTGGACATGGGCACCGGGCTCTGGTGCGTCTTGGGGGTGCTGATGGCGCTGCGCGAGCGCGACCGGAGCGGGCAAGGCACCGCCATCGAGGTCAGCCTCTTCGAGACCGGGCTGGCGTGGATGCCCTGGCAGCTGGCCGGCGTGGCCGCAGGGGCAGGCCAGCCGGCGCGGTATGGTTCCGGGGTGGGGTTCATCGTCCCCTACCAGGCCTTCCCCGCCGCCGACGGCGAGCTCATGGTCAGTGCCGGCAACGACCGCCTGTGGCAGGCACTGTGCCAGGCCATGGAACGGCCGGACCTCGGAGCCGATCCTTCGCTCGCCACCAACCGGCAGCGGGTGGAGGCCCGCGAGCGCGTGGTTGGCGAGCTGGAGCGGACCTTTCGGCAGCGATCGGTGGACCAGTGGGTCGAGCGGTTGCGAGCGGCCGGTGTGCCCTGCAGCCCGATCCAGGACCTGCCTCGTGTGTGGGAGCACCCGCAGACGGCAGCGACGGGGATGGTGAGATCGGTCCGCCATCCCCAGGTACCAGACTTCCAGCTCCTGGGTCTACCGCTCCGCCTGGACGGCCTCCGTCCCCGCCCCGAGGCCCCGCCGCCCCGGCTCGGCCAGCACACGGTGGCGGTGCTGGCTGAGCTGGGGCTGGAGGATTGACATCCTCCCCGACCTCGAGGGCGGAGATTCCCGGTGTCCCGGGCAGTTTGCGGAACGCCTCCCCTTGGTCCCCAAGGACAGCCTCGGCGCAGTCGCGGCATGTCCTGCCGCCTGCGGCGCTGTACCCGCGGGCTGAAAGCCAGTGCACTACGCCGCCTCCCGGTAGGTTCAGGTGCGGAGTGCTGGCAGCTCGGCCGCTACTCGCTCCAGCGTGTCGAGCTGGTCGTCGCGGGGATGGTCGAAGATGAACTCCTCGATCCCGACCTCGCGATAGCGCCCGACCGTGTCGCGGAAGGCCTCCAGTGAATCCCACGGGTCCTGGTCGGAACGAGGGACCCAGTAGTAGAGGGAACGCCGCACGCTGTGCGGATCCCGCCCGATCCGCTGGCAAGCCTGATCGAGGATCGTGTTCCGGGAGCGGATCTCCTCGGGGGTACCGAAGGAGTTCCAGGCCTCGGCGTAGCGCGCGACGATGCCGAGCATGCGGGGCCCGTGGGCGCCCAGCGTCAACGGCGGCCGCGGCTGCTGCACGGGGCGAGGGCGGGTAGGCGCGTCCGTCAGCTGGTAGTAACGACCCTGGTAGCTGAAGGTGTCGTTTCGTAGGAGGCCGTCCACCACCTCTACCGCCTCGCGAAAGCGGCCGACCAGCTCAGGTGGGTCGGGGAAAGGGATGCCGAAGGCACGATGCTCGGGCTCGTACCAGCCGGCTCCGAACCCGAGCTCCAGCCGGCCCCCTGACACGTGATCGGCGGTAACCGCTTCTCGGGCCAGCACGGCCGGGTGGCGAAAGGTGTTGCTGGTGACCAGGACGCCGATCCGGATCCGCTCGGTGCGGGCAGCCAGCGCCCCCAGCAGCGTCCAGGCCTCGAAGTAGGGCCCGTCCGGCCGGCTGGGTTGGATCAGGTGGTCGCAGAGCCAGGCCGAGTCGAATCCCATGCGCTCGAACAGCTGCCAGCGTTCCAGGGTCTTCGGCCAGGACATGTTCTGATCTGTGCAGAGCCCGAACAGCAGTGCCATTTCCTCCTCCTCGTGGATGACGGGGTCCGCCCGTAGACTGGAAGGCGCGATGAGGGTGAGAGAAGTCCTGCTCACTCCTGGGCCAGTGACGATCGGGGCCGAGGTCCAGCGGGCGCTAGGGGGTCCGGTGCGCGCCTCCTACGGTGAAGACTGGGCAGAACGCTATCAGAACCTGGAGCGACGCCTGGCCGAGATCTTCCGAACCGGAGGCGACGTCGTTCTCCTCTTCGGCCCTGGCTCGGCCGCGCTCGAGGCTTGTCTGGGCAGTGCGTTAGGGCCGAACGAGGAGATCCTGGTCGCTGGCGCTGGCCTCTTCGCCGAGCGTCTAGCGACGATCGCGACCGCACTCCGCCTCCAAGTGCGGGCCGTGGCCACCGAGCCACTGGCGCCGGTTCGGCCGGAAGAAGTCGAGCTCGCGCTCCGCCGTTATCCCGCCTGTCGAGCGCTGGCCGTCGTCTACCACGAGACCAGCATCGGCCTACTCAACCCGGTGCGCGAGATCTGCGACGTCGCTCGCCAGCGAGGGCTGATCACCATCGTCGATGCGGTGTCGGCGCTGGGAGGGATCCCGTTGGAGGTTGACGCATGGGGACTGGACCTGTGCGTGGGGGTGGCCAACAAGTGCCTCGGCGGTCCTGTCGGCATCGCCCCGGTGGCGGTGAGCGGGCGCGCCTGGGAGGCGATCGGTGACGGCCGGCCCAAGTCCGCCGGCTGGTACCTGAACCTGGCCACCTGGCGTCGCTTCGGGTCCGAGTGGGGGTCCTGGCATCCGCATCCCACCACCATGCCGTCCAACGTGCTCGATGCGCTGGAAACGGCCGTGGGGGAACTGCTCGCCGAGGGCATGGATGCGCACCAGGCCCGTTTGGCCGCAGCGGCTGCCAGGGTTCGCAGGGGTCTGCGCGAGCTCGGTTTCGAGCTGGTCGCCCCCGATGAGCACGCGTCGCCGGTGACGACCGCGGTTTGGGCGCGCCCGGGCATGGATGTCAACCACTACCTCACCTGGCTGCGGGAGCGCCGCGGCCTGCGGGTGGGAGGGGGCATCGGGCAGTGGTCCGGGCGGCTGTTCAGGGTCGGCCACATGGGTCGTGCGGCCGAGCCCGGGGTGGTGCAGGCCTATCTCGAGGCCACGGCTGAGTATCTGAAGGAGAGCCAGAAGAGGGATCGCGACTAACCCCAGCTCGCCGGCCATCACAGACGGGAACGCCCGCTCAGCGTCGATGGCTTGAGCAACCGGGCACGGCCGGGACCGCGGCTGGTGCTGGTCCCCAGCCACCGTCAAGCCGATCGGCCGGGCCCGTTCCCGGCCCGATCCTCGAGGCAGCCCGCAGTTGCCAGCTCAGAGTGCCTCTTCGAGGGCTCCCGGTGCCACAGGAGGGTGACCGTGGGTGCCGACGAGCCGAGCCTGGCGCTTGGGTACCATGAGAAGCTGCCCGATCGCTTCGCCAGGGCGCAGCGTCACGGCCCCAGTGACCGCCCACTGACGGCAAGGGAAGCTCTCCTCCCTGCCCTGCGGGTGGGCCGCCTCATCCTGGGCGAGGCGCCGGCGCCGGCCTCCGCTAGGGAGTGGTGTACGCCCGGGTAGCCTGCGCCGACCAGCGCTGATCTGGACCGGCATGTATCAAGGGTGGTCCACCGCGCTCATGGATTGGCTTGTCCGAGGTGGCGACCGAGGTCGGATCAGCGGTGAATGGCGGAGGCGGCGCTTCCTGGCCCTGTTGGGAGACCCTGACGACGACACCATCGGGACCGGGCACCAAGGCCGCTTTGCTCGCTTCGGTGTCGAGTACGTTGAGGCAGGGCCGCTCAAGGGGCGGCGGCTGTCGGTGATGGACCGGTCCGAGGTCGATGACGATCTGGTCGGGGACGTTACCGAGATCCTGACCATCCCCATTCTCTGTTGCAGCGTGCGACCACCAAGAGAGCGGCCAGGGCCGTCGCCGCCCCCGTGGAGACCCATGAAGCTCAACCAGGTTGGGGCCTAACTGCCTCTCCGCAGCCTTTACCCTCGCCGGAGTCCACGCGCGGAGCCGGGCCGCCCGCCCCGGGGTGCGTCCAGCGATCCACAGGTGCCTTCGGTGGCGACCGCCGGCGGTCGGCGGCCTCGGGCCGGGTTTTGGGTAGGCTGGCTCGAATGTGCGGTCGCTTCGCGCTGACCCTCAGCCCCACTGAGCTCGCGCAGGAGTTCACCGATCTCAACCCTCGGATCAGATTCCCGGAGTTCGTACCCCGCTACAACATTGCCCCCAGCCAGGACGTCCTGGTCCTGGAGGCCGGAGCTGAGATTCGGGCGATGCTGGTCCGCTGGGGCCTGATCCCGCCTTGGACCCGGCCCCGGGCCCGCGAGCTGATCAACGTCCGCTCCGAGACCGCGACTAGGGGTTGGACCGCTTCCTTGCTCAGAAGTAGCCGGGTCCTGATCCCAGCCAGCTGCTTCTACGAGTGGTTGACCACGCCCCGCGGCCGCCAGCCCCTGCAGGTGGTTGCCGCCGACGGCAGTCTCATCGTGTTCGCGGGCTTGCTCGGCCAGTGGACGGATCGGTGGACCGGGCAGCGTCGTCCCGCAGCCGCCATCCTGACCACCGAGCCCAACCGGACGATTCGCCCCATTCACCACCGCATGCCGGTGATCATCCCTCGCGCTGCCTGGGCACAGTGGTTGGATCCCCGAGCAGCACCCGCCCAGATCATGGGATGGCTTCGCCCCTGCCCCGAGGGCTGGCTGACGCTCCGGCCTGCCTCTCCGCTGGTCAACGACTCCCGCAACGAGGGTTCCCACCTGGCCGACCCGCGAGGAGCGGGGTGATCGTGCCACCGACGGGGAGTTGCCGATCCAGACCTCGATCCCAAGACCGCCTACTGCAGATACCGCTGTAAGCAAAGCACGGGCGCCCGCTGGTCCTGGTGGATGGGCACAGCAACAGCTGGCAACCTTGTAGCAAGCGGCGGTCCACGCTACTGCGGCCAGCGCTCTTCCCTTGGTACGGTCTGGTCCCGGCCAGCTCCAACGCCCCCCTTCATGCGTCGCGCGCCACCCCAGCGCAGCGATCTCGGCCTCGGTTGCGCGGCTTGCCGCGACGGAGACAGCCGTCACTGCACCCCGAGTCTTACGCCGCGGGCATGCCCAGTCGATAGGGGACCTGATCGATTGCTTCCGGTACAAGGCGTGGGCCAACGACCGCGTGTTCGCCGGTGTGATCGCTCAGGGCCCTGCCCTGGCCAGCCCGTGCCGGGGACGGTGGGGACCGTCACCGACACCCTGGGCCATGTGACCAGGGTGGAGGGCGCCTGGCCCCCGTGGCAGCGGCAAGGGATGGGCCGCGAGGATGCCGCGATCAGGGTCTGCCCTGGTTCAGGGAGCGCTGCACTCAGCTGGACGGGACTCCGTCCAGGCTCTGAGGCAGCCAACCGGGCCTCGCCGGAGGCCAACCTCAGAGTCCCCTGGTTCGACTTCCCGATCACGGTGAGGGAAGAAGGGCTGCAGCAGGCCCCAGCCCACTCCCACCAGCACCGCGGCCAGGTCCTCTCCTGGCTCGGCACCCGCGGGGTCGAGGCTCCCGACTCGATTACACGATGATGCTTCTGACCGGCGCTGAGCCCCTCAGGCCGTCGCCTCGATCCCTTCGGGCTGGGGCAGCATGGCCAGCCGGCGTCGGAGCTCGTCCACTTCGGCCTCCGCCAGCGGGCGCAGCGGCCGGGTGACCGTGGCGTGATCCAGTACCCCCCACAGCCGGAGCACGTGCTTCATCGCTGCCAGCGAAGCGGCGCTGTCGGACCCTGCCCGAGCCACGCGCTTCAGGTTCTCGAAGCGGATGACCAGTTCCTGGGCAGCGGCGGCGGCGGCGAAGTCTCCCCGGTTGGCTGCCTCGTACACGGCTACGCAGGCGGCAGGGGCCACGTTCGACACCGCCGGCACGGCACCCACCGCGCCGACCTGGATGCCAGCATCGATCAGCGCCCGCGTGCCCACCAGACACCGGAATGCCTCCTCCAGACCCTCGGCCCGCAGCTCCAGGACCAGCGAGCGGAACCACTCCAGATCGTTCTGGCTGTCTTTGATCCCGGAGCAGGTGCCGTCACGGGCCAGGTCCACCGTTCCGGCCACGGTCATGCGCACCTTGACCGTCTGAGGGATGTTGTAGACCAGCAGGGGCAGCTGAGGTGCAACATCCTTGATCGAGCGAAAGTGCGCGGCGACCTCGTCGGGGCTGTGGGGATAGTAGTGAGGAGGGGTGGAGGCGATGGCGTCGGCACCGGCAGCCACAGCGTTGCGCACGTGGCGCACAGCCAGGCCGGTAGAGCTGTCGCCAACGTTAGCGATCACAGGCACCCGCCCCGCGGCCTGCTCGACCACGATCGAGATCGCCCGCCGCCGCTCGGTGGCGGGAAGACAGCAGAACTCGCCAGTCGTCCCCATCGCCCAGAGGCCGTGCACTCCACCCTCGATCACGAAGTCGACGAGGCGGCGAAGGGACCGCTCGTCAACCCTCTCGTCGGGGGTCAGCGGCGTCAGCAGCGGCGTGTAGATCCCCCGAAGTGAGCCGAGTTCCATAGGCTCCAATCTTGACGCCTTCGGCGGCTCTGGCGTTGGCCGCAAGCAGTCGGGCCACTACCTCCACCGCCAGCTCGACGTCGGGCGGCTGGTCGGCGATCACGTCCGCGTACAGGAACCCCTCACACACCCGGACCAGGACGTAGGCGAGGACTCGCCGATCCAGAGGCGAGCGCAGGGCACCGCGCTGCTCCTCAACCGCCAGCAACCGCTCCAGCAGCCCAACCACCCGTCGCTGGACGTCGCCTCGGGCCGTGGTCAGGACACGCAACGCAGCTGCCGGCTCCTCCTGCAGAAAGCGGCGCAGGGCCGGCCCACTCTCCACGTCGTGGAGCAGGTGGCGGATAACGGTCAGCACTCGCTCAGCCCCAACCAGACCCCGTGCCTCCTCCAGCCCCCGGGCGACCGAGCATCGGGTGAGGTACCAGAGGACATGGCCCAGCAGCCGGTCCCGGTCCCCCACCCGCCGGTAGAGCGTGGCCCGTCCGATCCCGAGCTGACCCGCGAGCGCCCGCATGTCCAGACGCCTTGGGGAGCGGAACGCGGCCAGCGCTGCCTCGAAGACGGCCTCCGGAACCTCGGCCGGGGGGGACGTGCCCTCGGGCAGGATCTGGTCCAGATCCGTGTGAGACAATTTTCTTATCTGTCCCGAACGCCTCGATCTGGGGTGGCAGGGATGCCACACGGAGGGTTGCAGCCGTGGAAATGACCGAGCGCGACGCGATCGAGCTGGTCGAGCGGACCCCGTTGGAGGAGCTGCATCGGCTCGACACGGACGTCGTCTACCAGCACGTGGACTACCTGGCCCGGGAGCTGCCCGGCCCCCTGGACCTCTACCGCCGCTGGGAACACCAGCAGTGGTCGGCTACGGACCTTGAGCTGGAGACCGATCGCCAGCAGTGGGCAGGCCTCGCACCCCAGCTCCAGGACCAGCTGCGCACGATCATGAGTGGATTCTTCTACGGCGAGCAGGCGGTCACCGATACCCTGGCTCCGCTCCTCATCGGGGCCCCGGACGAGGAGAGCCGGCTGTTCCTGGCCACCCAGGTGGTCGACGAGGCCCGGCATGCCTACTTCTTCGCCCGCTACTTCAGAGAGGTCCTGGGGAGCGAGGGCACAGTGGCAGAGATGGCCGAGCGGGCCAGCCGGGAGAGTGCCTCCGACGCCTACTGGACCATCTTCCATCCGATCACGGGTGAGCTCGCCGCCAGCACCGACGCCGTCCGCCGCTGTCCCGGAGACTACGCCGGCTGGGTTCGGGCCGTCACCGTCTACCACATCATGGTGGAGAGCCTGCTCGCATTGACGGGGCAGCGGCTGGTGCTCAAGGTGCTTCGCCAGACCGGGCTCCTGCCTGGCTTCCGCAGTGGGTTCACCGCGGTCACGCGAGACGAGTCGCGCCACGTCAGCTATGGCATCTGGGCGCTGGCGCAGGCGGTGGCCGCCGGCCACGAGGCCGAAATCACCTCGGTGGTGGACCGGACGCTGCAACCCTGCATCTTGATCTACGCCAACCCCCAGATGCGGGCGGTCGATGCCCGCGACCTGCCCCCCGACTCTCGCCGCGACCCGCGCGACAACTGGCGCTTCGCCATCGACTCCCTTGTCCGTCGGCTCAGGGCCGCGGGCGTGGATCAGGACTATCTAGCCGACATCGAGCGCCGAGGCTGGACCTACGTGGAGGAGGCGGTCGAGCTCTACGAGCGGATCCACGGAGTGGAGCATCCGGTCCGGGCCTGGGAGCGGGGCGAGGTGGCCGCCAACGGCTGAGGACCTGAAGGGGCGGCCGCGACGGACCCGACCGGAGGCGCCGTCGGCGGTAACCCGCCTGGCCGCGGCCGGGCGACCCCGTCGACCTGGTCGGATCGCGGCCGCAGCTAATATGGGGGTCGTCAGCGATGAGCGTCTCCGAGCGAGGGTTCCGGCAGCAGGTCGAGCGGCGTCCGGTCACGCGGCGTAACTTCATCGTCTGGTACCTGGGGGGGTTGCTGACGGCCCTGGTGGCCGCGGTGATTGCACCGATCCTGGTCTACATCTGGCCGCCAGCTGGTCAGACCAAGCAACAGGTCATAAACCTGACCCTCAGCACCGCCCTCGACGAGATCAAGGAAGGGACAGCGGTGTTGTTCCAGGCGCCATCGGCGACAGGCTTCGTCATGACCGACGGCGGCGGCGACAACTATCCGGGGAAGATCGGATTCAAAGGGTTCCTTGTCAACTACCAGGGGACATTGATCATGCTGTCGGCCACCTGCTCCCACCTCGGTTGTCAGGTCAATCAGCCCAGCGGTACTCCGCCGATCTTCCAGTGTCCCTGCCACGGCTCCCAATTCAATCTGAACGGCACCGTGCACCATGGCCCAGCGGTGGCACCACTCTCGCACTATGCCTGGAAGGCGACCGGGCCCAACAAGATCGCTGTGATCGGGGTATCACTGCCCGGGGTTGGATAAGCGAGGTCGCAGAGGCGCGAGAGAGATTTCCCGCCCCGGGTGCGTGGCTTGAGTCGGACCTTCGAGTAGTGTCAGCGTAGCGAGCCGGGCTATGCGCCGCGTGAGGCGCGGCGCCGATCTCAGACGTTGAAACCGTCTGGTTGCGACGGTTTGAACAGACCCGGCGGGGTGGCAGGAACAGCAGCGATTAAGGGAGCCCCAGGCTGGGGTCCGGAGACCAGCCTGGGGCCTGCCACCGGAGCGGGCAAGCATGAGCGGGCAAGGTCATGATTCAGGTGCCGAATCCCGATCCGGTCCTCTAGCTGGCGGGGCGAGCAGACCGGGCAGGCGACCGGGACAGGTCCCGTCCCTTGCCTCGGAGATGGATCCCAGCACAGGCGAGGCCAACCGGATAGGCAGCAGGGCCGTGGGGATGGGATGGAGGGATCAGGCCAGCACCTTTTCTAGCGGCGAGGACTCGAGCGATGAGCAGATCGGGGTGTGTGCAGGGAACCAGCCGCCGGAACACTGGGTGCGGCCCAACCGGCTCCACTGCCCCGGGGGCCTGAGATCAATGGCGGCTCCCACATGCGCGTCACCGTTGCGGGTCAGTGAGCATGAGTCAGCCGACCCGCAGCCGCCGGTTGCCCGGTGGCGGTCCGGGCCTTACCCGCGGGTGCGGCGCCGGGTCCTGCTTCATCGCCGTGCGCCCAGCAGTGCTGGGTCTTACCTCGGCTCCACAAGCGGTTACCCTCTGCCACTGACGGCGAGCGCTAGCAGGTTCTTCGCGGCGGTCACGTGCCGGTCGATGACCAAGCCACAGCCCCTCGCAGCAATAGACGCGCTCGGCAAGGGACAGCTTGGCTTTCACCGCCCCACAGCCAGAGCGCGTCTTGGAGCTGGGGAAGAACCGCTCGGCAACCATCAGCCGACCGCTGCGCCAGACGGTCTTGTAGCCGAGCTGGTGCCGTATGGTCCCGAAGGACTGGTCGGCCAGGCTTCTGGCCAATCTCCGGTTGCGGACCATCCCGGCCAGGTTGAGGTCCTCGACCACCAGCGTCTCGTATCGAGTCGCCAGGTCGTGGCCTTGTGCAAGGCATCGAGACGGGAGTTGGCGATCCGGGCATGGAGTCGGGCAAGGCGCTTGGCGCTCTTACTTCGGTTGGCAGAGCCGGTCTTTTTGCGGGAATGGGCGCGCGAGGCTCGGCGTAGGCGCTGCAGTTCAGCGGCTTGGGCCCGGGGAACTGGATCACCCTGCCTTGGAGCCACCGCCGTGATCAGGGCCGAGATCGCGAGATCGATGCCCACCGCTGTTCGTGTCTTTCACCGTGGAGGTCGAGCATGAGATCCCGGAACGCCATCGGCTGCCCCAGACCCTTCTGGGACTTCGAGAAGTCCTCCAGCGCTCGGTCCAGGTTCCGGAAGGCCTCCTGGTAGGCGCACTTGGAGTTCTCACCCCACCAGGCCAACTTGGGGTCGCGCTTCTTCTCCACGTTCCAGAGCCGATGGAGGTCACAGGCCGAGTACCACTTCTTCTCGGCTGCGTACCGATCCTCACCCGGGCCAGATCCCAGTTTCAGGCGTATCGAGCTGCTCCCGCATGGGAACGGAGCCTCCGCCTTGGGCCGAAGTGGGATCGAGCGCGTACCGGTAGGCCTGGGGCACCCCACGAAGCGGGCTTCGTCGGGACCCCGCCTTCCCCGGTGGCCGCTGCGATGGCCTTGGCCGCTCGGTTGGCTGCCGCCCGCCGCCCGGAGAGGCGAGCGCAGAGACTGGTCAGGATCTCGGTCACATCGTGGGGGGGCGCCTACCCCCGTTCGGCGGACTGCCCCGGCGAGCGCAGAGACTGGTCAGGATCTCGGTCACATCCCGGACCAGGTCTTCCATCCACCTCGCCGGGGTCAACCACCAGCAGCCGACGTCCTTGTGCCGATAGGGCAGCCTCCACGTACTAGGCGCCGAAGCGTGCGAACCGGTCTCGATGCTCCACCACGATCGCGGTCACCGACCCATCACGCAGCAGAGCCAGGAGCTTTCGGCGCTTGTCGTTCAGCGCAGGCCCAATCTCGGCAACCACGAGGCCAACCGCCAATCCCTCATTCGCCGCCCACGCAGTCACCCGGGCAACCTGCCGGTCCAAGTCGGATCTCTGGTCAGCGGCCGACACGCAGGCGTACACGGCTACGGTCCCCGCCGGCGCGGAAGCTGGCACATCCACCAGGATCAGGCCGCCCACCCGGCGTACCGGGACTGGCAGTTTGCCAGCGGTAGGCGGTGACGGGGTGGATTCCCTGCTGGCGTGTCCACTCCTTCGAGCTTATCTAAGCATACTACCATATGCGCGAATGCGAAATGTTCACCACCCCCCAGGGCCCCTCGGCCTCCAGGAAGCGGTCGAAAGTCCCCTCGGCCGAGCCGGACGCAGCCCCCAGCGAAGAAGGAGGAGATGCAGCCCTGGCAGCGGTAGAGGTGGCTGAAGTCCAACCAGATCGAGCGGCTCTGCTCGACCTGCCGGATCTCGTCCCGGAGCCGGCGCGGGGGTCCTCCACACATGGGTCGAGTTCGTCAAGCAGGGGAGTCGGGTGGCGGGGGCCCCGGCCAGAGGGAGCATGGCGATGGGTGGTGCCGCCGGGTGGCTCGACGGCTTCCGGAGGGTCGCCGAGGCCCGCCGCCAACGTCATCCTGGCAGCCTGAGGCGGACACGGTACGGACAATGTGGCGTGTCGGCGGTCGGCAGGTCCGGTCGTCACCGAGCGGCCCGAGGCGGGAGTCTTCTTGGACCTGGCGTCCAAAATTGTGCCGGCCATGTCGCCGGGCCGTCCTGGCTAGAGGTGTCGTCCGACTGGCAGACTCCAGCTGGCGATGGCAACCATGACTAGCGAGCGGCTCGGGATCACGATCATGGGCGGGGACGTCACCACCTGCGCGCGCGTTGCTGCCCTGGCCGAGGCCGCAGGATTCACGTCGGCTTGGACGGCCGAGTTCTACGATCGCTCGGCGGTGGTGTCGCTGGCGGCGATGGCAACGGCTACGTCTCGGATTCAGCTCGGCAGCGCGATCATGTACGCGTTCGGGCGCTCGCCGCTGCTGACCGTGACCGAGGCCCGTGACCTCGACGAGCTGTCGGGCGGGCGGTTCACCATGGGGCTGGGGACCGGCACCCGCCACCAGGTGTCCGGCTGGCTTGGCGTCGACCCCGAGCACCTGGCGCCCCGGGTTGAGGAGTTGATCCCGCTACTCCGACGACTGTGGCACGAGACTGACCGCACCATCAAGCACGAGGGGCGCTTCTATCGAATGCAGCTCGACCCGGTGGTGGAGGTGCGGCCGCCGCGCCGGGCCGCGCTGCCGATCTACCTGGCCGGCGTCAACCCGCGCATGATCGAGGCCGCCGGCAAGGTCGCGGACGGCCTGGTCGCCCATCCTCTGGTCACCGGCCGCTATGTGGCCGAGGTGGTACGCCCGGCGCTGGAGCGCGGCGCCCGCCGCGCTGGCCGGGAGGACACGCCCCCGATCGCCGCCTACGTGCTCTGCGCGGTCTCCGACGATCTCGAGTGGGCCCGACGCGCGGCTGCCAACCAGATCGCTTTCTACGCGGTGGTGCGCAGCTTCGACGGCATCCTTCACCTGCACGGCTTCGACGCCGAGGTGGCGGAGATCCGGGAGGCATTTCGCCGGGGCGACACCGCGACCGCCGCTGCCGCCGTCAGCGAACGCATGCTGGACACGATCGCGGTCGTGGGCCGTCCCGAGGAGGCCCGGCAGCAGTTCGAGGAGCGCGTTCTGGGCCGCTACGAGGAGCCGCTGCTGTTCTGCCCCTGCGTCGGGGTCGAAACCGGCCGTCTCCGGGAGGGAATGGAGGCGATGATCGAAGCATTCGCGCCGCTGGCTCCGCGAGCGGCAACGCCGGTGGTCGCGCGGGAGGGGTAGACCGGGGTCGATAACTGTTGGCGTTTGAACCTATGATAGTATGTAGGGGTCAATTTGAAGGATTGGGCGCGGCAACAAGGCGTTCATCCCATGACTGCCTACCGCTGGTTCCGGGAAGGCAAACTCCCAGTTCCCGCGCGCCCCGCCGGCCGGCTGATCCTGGTGGACCAGCCACCGGTCAGTGCCGTTCCAGGGATCACGGCCGTGTATGCCCGCATGTCGTCCGCTGACCAGAGGTCCGACCTGGACCGGCAGGTTGCCCGGGTGACGGCATGGGCGGCAGCCGAGGGACTTCCGGTGGGCCGCGTGGTGACCGAGGTCGGCTTTGCGCTGAACGGCAAGCGCCGCAAGCTCCTGGCCCTCCTTCGGGACAAGAGCACCGCGACTGGTTCGCCCGCTTCGGTGCCGAGTACGCGGAGGCCGCCCTATCCGCACAAGGACGTCGGCTGCTGGTGGTGGACCCCGTCGAGGTGGATGACGATCTGGTCCGGGACGTGACCGAGATCCTGACCAGCCTCTGCGCTCGCCTCTCCGGACGGCGAGCGGCTGCCAACCGAGCGGCCAAGGCCATCGCAGCGGCCACCGGGAAGAACCCGTGAAGCTGCAGCAGGCCGGGTCCCCACGAAGTCCGCTTCGTGGGGTGCCCCAGGCCTACCGGTACGCGCTCGATCCCACCCCGGCCCAAGAGCGGAGGCTCCGCTCCCATGTCGGGGCGGCGCGCTACGCCTGGAACTGGGCCTTGACTCGGGTGAAGGCGCGGTACGCAGCCGAGAAGAAGTGGTACTCGGCCTGTGACCTCCATCGGCTCTGGAACGTGGAGAAGAAGCGCGACCCCAAGTTGGCCTGGTGGGGTGAGAACTCCAAGTGCGCCTACCAGGAGGCCTTCCGGAACCTGGACCGAGCGCTGGAGGACTTCTCGAAGTCCCAGAAGGGTCTGGGGCAGCCGATGGCGTTCCGGGATCTCATGCTCGACCTCCACGGTGAAAGACACGAACAGCGGTGGGCATCGATCTCGCGATCTCGGCCCTGATCACGGCGGTGGCTCCAAGGCAGGGTGATCCAGTTCCCCGGGCCCAAGCCGCTGAACTGCAGCGCCTACGCCGAGCCTCGCGCGCCCATTCCCGCAAAAAGACCGGCTCTGCCAACCGAAGTAAGAGCGCCAAGCGCCTTGCCCGACTCCATGCCCGGATCGCCAACTGCCGTCTCGATGCCTTGCACAAGGCCACGACCTGGGGACTCGATACGAGACGGTGATGGTCGAGGACCTCAACGTGGTCGGGATGCTCCGCAACCGGAGGCTGGCCCGGAGCCTGGCCGACCAGTCCTTCGGGACCGTGCGGCACCAGCTCGGCTCCAAGACCGTCTGGCGCGGCGGACGGCTGTTGGTTGCCGAGCGGTTCTTCCCCAGTTCCAAGACGTGCTCTGGCTGCGGGACGGTGAAAGCCAAGGCTGGCCGAGCGCATCTTCCGCTGCGAGGGCTGCGGCCTGGTCATCGACCGGGACGTGAACGCTGCGAAGAACCTTCTTGAGCTCGCCGTCAGTGGCAGAGGGGCCTGTGGAGCCGAGGTAAGACCCAGCAGTGCTGGGCACGCGGCGATGAAGCAGGAGGGGACCCCACGAAGCAGGCTTCGTGGGGACCCCAAGCAGGAACCCGGCACCGCGCAAGCGGGTAAGACCGGGACCGCCACCGGGCAACCGGTGGCTGCGGGTTGGCTGGCTAATGCTCACTGACCCGCAACGGACCTGACGGTTCAGCGCGACGCCGCCGCCGGAGCCATCCCAGGAGGGCGGGGCAGCTGCTCCGGCGAGGCCGGCAGCAGCACCCTGAAGGTAGCACCCGCTCCCTCGGCTGATTGGACCTCGACCCGGCCGCCGTGAGCGTGGGCGATGGCCTGGACGATCGAGAGGCCGAGGCCTGTTCCGCCCTGCTGGCGGGCGCGGCCGGGGTCGACCCGGAAGAACCGTTCGAAGATGCGATCGGCCAGCGCCGGTGGGATGCCGGGGCCTGAGTCGGCCACCTCAATCACGGCCTGGCCACCCTCGCGGGCGACCCGGACCCGCGCCGGCGCTGCCGGTGGAGTGTGGACGCGGACGTTGGTGAGCAGGTTATCGATTACCTGACGCAGCCGGTTGGGATCGCCGGCGACCTGGACCCGCTCTGTCTGGATCGCGATCGGCCGCTCGGGTTCGACCGCCCGAGCGGCCTCGACCGCCCTCCTGACCACGGTCTCCAGGTCTACCGGCTGCCGCTCCAGGCGGCGGCCTTGGTCGAGTCGGGCGAGCAGCAGCAGGTCTTCGACCAGGACTCCCATCCGCGATGCTTCCTCCTCGATTCCGGCCATCACCCGGGCCAGGTCCTCGGGCCGGTCGCGAGCGCCACGCCGGAACAGCTCGGCATAGCCTCGAACCGAGGTCAGCGGTGTCCGTAGCTCGTGGGCGGCGTCGGCGGTGAAGCGCCGCAGCCGCTCCTCGGAGGCACGCTGCTCGGCGAAGGCACGCTCGATCCTGCCCAGCATGGCGTTGAAGGCACTGGCCACCCGCCCCACCTCGGTGGCTGGGTTCCACTCCGGCACCCGAGCGGTGAGGTCGCCGGCAGCGATGCTGTCGGCGGTGGTGGCGATCTGCTGCAGCGGTCGCAAACCCACCCTCACCAGCCACAGGCCAATGGCCAGGATCGCGGCCAGGGCGGCGGCCGAGACCACCACCTCGATAGTGACCAGCTCGGCCACCGTCCGGTCGACCTGGGCTAGGGACTGTCCGATGACGATCGAGACGCCGAAGCGGGGTACGGGCTCGATATGAATTCGGAACGGTGCCCCGCCCGGCGCCGAGGGGACCGTCAGCCAGTACTCGCCGTTGGCGGCGGGCTGGCCCCAGACATCAGGCGGCACTGCCGAGAGCTGAGGGGAGGGGCCAGGGACCCGGGTCATCGGGTTCTGGGAGGAAAAGTCGAGGAGGACCTGGCCATCCTGGTTGACCACCGCCACGTATCCCTGGGGGATGGTGTTGACCAGTGCCTGCAGCGCCCCTGGGCTCTGGGCGGCCAGCGCCACCGAGAGGCGGTCCTGGGCCAGCTGCTGGTCGACTTGCTGGACCAGGAAGGCGCGCAGGGCTAGGGCGGTCAGAGTGTCGGCGATGGCCAGGCCCAGCCCGGCCAGCAGCACGACCGCAATCAGGGTGCGGGCGCGGAGCGAGAGACCTGACCAGAGGTCGGTGGCGTGTCTCACGCGTCCGCCTGCCGGAGCATGTAGCCGACCCCGCGCACGGTGTGGATCAACGGCGCTCCCAGCGGGTCCAGCTTGCGCCGCAGGTAGCTGATGTACGTCTCCACCACATTAGGATCACCGGCAAAGTCGTAGCCCCAGACGTGGTCCAGGATCTGGGTCTTGGAGACCACCCGCCGCTGGTTCTCCATCAGATAGGCCAGGAGCCGAAACTCGGTTGCGGTCAGCTCGATCGGCGTGCCCGCCCGTCGGACCTCGTGGGTGGCCTGGTCCAGCGTCAGGTCGCCGACCTGCAGCCGGCTTTGATCCCGCTCTGGCCGGGTGCGGCGGAGGACGGACCTGATGCGCAGGATCAGCTCCTCCAGGCTGAAGGGCTTAGTGACGTAGTCGTCCCCGCCGGCTGACAGCCCCTTGATCTTGTCCTCGGTAGAGTCCCGCGCGGTCAGAAAGATGATCGGGACCCAGTCGCCGGCCTGACGGAGGCGGCGGCCGACCTCGACCCCGTCCAAGTCGGGCAGCATGATGTCGAGCACGATCAGGTCCGGCTGGAAGGAGTTGGCGGCCTTGATCGCCTCGCGCCCCGAGCCGCAGCGTTGGGTCTCGAATCCCTCGTAACGGAGTGCCGTCGAGATCAGGTCGGAGATATGCTCCTCGTCGTCCACGACCAGGATGCGGGCCGGGGCAGTCTCGGTAACTGGCACGAACCGTTTATACCTCCGGTCGACGTGGGCGGAAGGGGGACTGGCTCAGCAAAAGGCGGAGCCCTGCTAGGCCGCCGAATGCCGCAACATCCGTTGCCTGGAACGAGGCGCAGCGAACCTCGCCGGCCACGTGGCGCGCGGCCAGCAGTATCCCGACCTCGAGCATGGCGATGGAGGAGATCGCCACACTGGCCACGGCTAGCACCAGGCACCGGCCGAGGTCCTGGAGGCGGCCGTGATGAGTGACTCCCCAGACCCATCGCCGGTAGAGCGCGTAGGTGATGAGCGTGCCCGCCCCGCAAGCAGCCAGGTCGGCCCAGCTCCGGGCCAGGGATGCCTGCAGGAGCAGCCCCAGAGCCGTCAGGGTGCAGAGTGTTGACAGTGCCGAGGCGATCCCAAAGCGCACGAGGCTCCTGCCCAGCTCATACCGCGTCGGCCCGAGCACGGCTCGATTCCAGCAGGGTCTCCTGCGAAACAGCTGAGAGTCGGCTGTGAGCCTGCCGAGTGTGCATATCGACCTTGATGGGATCGGGCACCACGCCAGAGGAGAGCTTCACCGGCAGCTGGGCGTCGGGGGTCAGGGAGGGCCCGTCAGGGCCGTCATGACACAGCCTTGCCTCCTTTGCACCTCAGCACCTTCGACGCTAGCTATCTAGCTCGGGTTTCACTGATGTCACCGGGGGCCTGGATCACCTGGGACGGTCCAGCGCGGCATTTACGTGATCAGGCGGATGTGATCGGTGAGGCGCTAGTCGATCGTGTCCCTCACATCTGGTTGGTGCGACTGTGGGCCTCTGTCAGTGTTTGCCGGTTGCACGGGCAGCGGAGGTCAATTATGCGTGCCGGCATGTAATAGAGCGCCGGTTGCAGTCAGTTCGATCCGGGATGATCACGCAGCCAGTCTGCGCGGTGGCACCTCCGGGCGGTCTCCTTCCACTTCTGCTGCCGTTCGGACCAGGCAGTGGCCGCCGCCGCATCCAGCGGCGCCGCGGCAGCATCGCCAGCAGCGGCCTCTGCACCTCGACCACCGCCTGGCAAGGTCGTAGTTCTCCCCGTAGCCGGTGTCCGCCGTTGCCCACATCCAGGGCAGCGAGTTCCAACGCGGGTCAAACCCGACACAATAATCAACTGACGGAGGTAAGCCGGAAGACGATCCTTCATAGAGATGTCGAAACATATCGTATGGGTCGGCTCAGCCTCAATAAAGGTTTCTGAGATCAAGTCCGGATTCGATTGAGACGTGTTTTCGCAGAATGGGAAGCCAGGATGCGGCACGCATGGGGGGAGCTGAAGATTGGGTACCGTTGATGAGAGTGGATCGTCGCGGATTGTTGGGCGACTGGGATGATCGAGGTGTCGGACGCATTGGAATTGTTGGACAAACTTCTTCTTAGCAAGGAAGGTGACGTTACGTCGGTGTCCAGGTCTTGGTTGCCGTCGACGTGGGTGTAACGGGAGAGACTCAGTGAATCGTAGCCGCTGCCCTCGAGTACCACGCCGGCACTCACAAACTGTCGGCCCGGGTGGATCGTAGTAGCGGGCGCGATACTAGTTGGGCCCGTCGGTCGCGTCTTCGCGCCGCCCGGTGAACCCGTAGTCGGTCGTCATCGTCCCCGAGCGATGGCGTGCAGTCAGATAGGGCGTGGAGGGGACGCTCGGGGTCGCATTTCCGCTGCCGTCCAGCGCCACCTCCGGCGTCCCATCGGCTCGTTGCCGCAGCGATCGGCGGAAAGGATGGACAGGTGTTCCAAGGAAGGTAGATTTCAGATGGCCAGCCGCCTCGGGGAGCGTTGGGTGGAGGGGTGGGATGGTAAGTCCACGTGCAGTGGTGAGAAGGGAGGTGGTCCGGGCCGCCTGCCCCAAAGATCGGCTGGGGAGATGTCGGCAGGTCCTGGTGCCCGACCACATGGTGCCCGAGACGCGCTTCCGGTATGGTCCAGCTGGCCTGCCTCCCCTGACAGCCGCTGGGCTGCGTGCCAGGCTCTCGTCTGCTGAGCTCTGATCCCCCCGGCTGGGCGGCTACGATGGTTGCGTCGGCGCCCGCCGGCCTCGCCGTTGCCAGCGGAGGTGGTCCATGCAGATCAGACAGGAGATCGTCGTCGAAGCCCGCCCTGACCAGGTCTTCGCCTTGCTGCTCGACGTGAACCGGGTGGCTGGCTGCATCCGTGGAGCCCAGCTGACCGAGGCGGTGGACAGCAAGACCTTCCGGGGCACGCTGAGAGTCAAGGTGGGTGCGATCCAGGTGGCCTACCAGGGCACGGCCACGCTGGTTGACGTCGAGGAACACGACGAGTCCTCGGCCACGGTGCGGATCGCCGGGGACGCGCGGGAGGTGGGCGGCCAGGGCTCCGTGCGAGGGACGCTGCGGGTGGATCTCAAGGGAACGGGGGACGGGAAGACCGGTTTGGTCTTCGATAGCGACTTTACCGTGACCGGGAGGGTAGCCCAGTTCGGCCGGGGGGTGATGGAGGACGTCGCCCGTCGGATGGTCCGCGAGATGGCGGATTGCATCCGCGCCAACCTGCAGGGGGCCGCCGACCAAGCGGGTTGACGGTATCTGGTCAGCTGCCAGCTCCCGAGCCAGGGCAGTGGCCGGGTAGGGCTGCCGATAGATGGCGTGCAGGCGGTCGCAGACGGCAGCGTGCTGGGGATCCGGCTCGACCGTCTGCTCTGCCAGCACCACCCGGGCGCAGGCATCGGCCAGATCTCTAAACGTGCCCGCGGCCACCCCGGCCAGCAACGCTGCCCCGTAGGCAGGGCCCTCGTCCACCGGCATGCGGCGAACCGGCAGCCCGAGGATTTCGGCCACCAGCCGCAGCCAGAGCTGGCTGCGGGCACACCACCCGTGGCCCGGATCTCGGTCGGCATCAGGCCCATCTCTCGCATCGCCAGCAGGGCGTCTGGGAGACCGAGCATCGCGTCCCCCACCGCCCGAGTGAGGTGGCGTGGGTGTGGCAGGTGGCCAGGCCGAAGGATTGTCCCCCGGTAAGAGATCGAGGTGGGGGGTGAGCTCACCGCTGAGATACGGCAAGACACCAGACCGTCGGCTGCCGGTGCCAAGCCGGAGGCCGCGGCGGTGCGCTGATCGTAGCTCTGGTCGCCACCTGCGGCCCGGAGCAGGGCCCGCCACCAGCGCAGCGAGCCGCCAGCGGAGAGCGTGACCCCATCACGTGGTAGCGATGGTGCACGGCGCGACAGAAGGCTGGATGCGCCCCGACGGATCAGGCGTGGGGCAGCTCTGTATGGGCAAACCGCAGCCCGCTGGTTCCGATCGGGCAGCTCATCCGTGCGGAGGCCACCGCGTCGGTCCCCACCGCTACGGCGGCATCGTCGCCAATGGCCATGGGGAGGCCTGGGCGCAGTCCAATCGCCGCGGCCGCCTCAGCCTGCAGTGTCCCCGACCGCTCAGGCGGCTCCAGAACCGTAGGCAGCCATGCCCTCGGATCTCACGGGCCTCCGGGATCGGGTGGGACCGTCGTGTCGGTGCAGGTCGGGGAGCAGGGTGCTGGCGCATCCGAGGCGTCGGTGACCGCCTCCCCTGCGGGCGGCAGGCGCAGGCCTTGGGCAACGACACCCGGGCCAGCCGCCGGTAGTGCTCGGGCTCGGGCTCTCGTACCCACACGATCTTGGGGGCCTGGAGGTCCGTGAGGGGCGGGTTCTCGGTGACGTCTCGGACCCGGCCCCCGACAGCTCCTCGATCCGACGGCATAGCTCTACCGTGCGCTGGTCGTTCCAGAAGATGGGCGGTCGGATCCACGATCTGCCCGGTCCAGGACCACCGCGCCGTGCATCTGGCCGGTGAGCACGAGCCCGCCGATCTCGTCCCCGTCCTGTCGGGCGGCCCGGGCCAGCGCCTGCCGGCTGGCCCGCCACCAGTCCTTTGGATCCTGTCCGGACTAGCCCGGATGGGGCCGCTGGAGCGCGTATACGACCGAGGCGGTGGCTCGCACCCGATCCGATGGGTCGATCACCACCGCTCTGGTGCCACCTGTTCCGAGTCGAGGCCGGCGGGCAGCATCAGCGGTCGGGCTGGCGCCGAGCACGCCGCGCAGGATCCGTCAGCCTCGAAATCGCCATCGAGGTCAGGGGCCCGGTAGAACGTCTGCTGTCCGGCCAGCGCATTGGCCCGTTGGCGGGCGTCGGCCAGGGTGTCGCGGTCCACCCGCCTCGCTAGGTCCCACATGAACTCCCAGTGCGGCACCGCCCGACGCACGGCCTGGACCTGGTCCTCGTGTATGGGTACAGGTCGTAGCCCAGGAGTTGGTCGTACTCCCCGTAGCCGATGTCCTGGAGGATGACGGCCAGGTCCAGCGCCGCATAGGAAAGAAGTTGGTGCCGACCACGTTGCCACCATCGAACAGCCCAGCCGTCGTTGGTGTACCGGTGGCCGAGCTGGCCGGGCCTGGCACCAGCGGTGAAGGATGGCGCGGTCGCAGCCGAAGGCGGCTCCCACCTCGGTGGCGGAGCCGAGGTTGGCCTCGACCAGCTGGACGGCCGCAAGGCGGGGTGAAGTGGTCGCCGGGCTCCGAGGCATAGGCGGGGTCGTCGAGCACCTCTTCCCCACACCTTGACCCCCGACCTGGGCCAGCTGGACCTCTTCGCCCGACACCTTCTCGAACCATTCGTGCTCGGCGCGGGGTAGCGATGGCGACAGCCGGCCAAGCCTTTCGGCCACGGTCGGACGTCATTCCTCGGGACATCCTCACCGGTTCCCCGTCCGAACTCGTCCTGAGCTACCGGCCGATAGACGAGAGAAGTTGGTCGGGGAGCCGGGATTTGAACCCGGGACCCCTTGGCCCCCAGCCAAGTGCGCTACCGGGCTGCGCTACTCCCCGGACCGGGTCCCGATCTTAACGATTCCGGGGCCCTCGAGGCAGAGAGTGAACGCATCGCAAGCGGTACGAGTCATCGACTGCCCGGGGGATGCTCACCGCAGTCGTCCACCGGCACGCCATTTCACGTCGAATGGACAACGCGGAAGGCTGGTGGAGGCAGCACACCAGGATCTATGGCCGAGCCCACTGTCTCGGGGTCCCGAAGATCCGCTTCGCGCCTTGGTCGCTTCTTGAGGGGCTCTCGCCTCATTCGACGTCCTCCCCAGCGTGGATGGCGGGCATTCAGGAGTCCGCCAGGCGAGTCGGGGCTGGCCCGCAGGGATGTCCTCGGCGCACACCGCCTGGTTGTCGCGGATCCGTCAGGCTCACCGCTGCGCCTCTGCGTGGGAGGTGTGTCGCCCGCTATGTGGCGGGCCGCCGCTTCCCGAGGCAGTCGGTGGAGGAGCGTGGCGTAGCCAAGCAGCCGTGCCAGCGCTTGCTGCTGGGCATGCCCTCGGACGGATTGCCCGTGTCCATCGCTTCGATCCCGGCACCGGTAGGACGACCAGCTGCCGGTTCTGCTGCCTTGCCCATTCATTTCCTCGTCCTTCCGGTGCCGACCAACGTGGGACGGCGACTGCATGGTCAAGCCTGATGGTCGGCGGTTCGGCGGCCGATGTGCAGTCGTGTCCCCGATCGACGGACACTGGATCGATGACCACTCGGAAAGAGCGGGAACCGGATCCGGATCAAGAACCGGACCTCCCGGATCAAGAACTGTCCGGCTCCCTCGGCGAAGCCATGGCCCAGCTACCCGGAGGCGAGGAGCTGTTGGCCGAGCTCCAGCGGCGGGCGATGAGCGCCTCCAGTGCCCAGGAGTTCGTGCAGGACATCCTTGGCGGCGAGGACGTCGTCCGCGAACTCCTCAACGAGACCGGAGCGTGGCCGTTGGACCACCATCAGGCCCGCATCGCCGAGATCCGGGCGGAGGGTGCGGAGCTGGAGGAAGGGAACGTCGACGACGCGGTCAGAGGCATCGACCTCGAGTACGAGCGCGAATTCCATGAGCAAGCGGTCGGGCTCCTTCGAGAACGGGGAGCGGCCACGCTAGTTGACGTCGGAGAGGCGGAGGACACGGTTGCGGAGCTTCTTCAGCGGCTGCGGGAAGCGGGTGGCATGTATGCGGTCGCGGATATGCTCGACGACCTCGAGAACTGACTCCTCCATGTCAGGGCCCGATCCCTAGCTCGGACGCGGGCAAGGTCCGCGCTCGGACAAGCCTCGGTAGCGCCTCGCGTGACACGTTCGAGGACGGGATGGAACCGGGCCGTCCACGGGCCTTCCGTCGGCCTTACCATCTGCGTCGGTGGCGGTGCCACCGTAGAGGGCGGCGAAGATGCTCGTGTACGTCGGCGCTCCGGTGGTGGCGATCCTGGCCGGGGTCGCCCTGGCGCTAGCGGCCCGCCACTGGGAGGGAGGGTGGCGTCTATGGGCGGCAGTAACCCTCGGGGTGCTGGTCTTCGTTGCCGAGGTGAGCTGGTGGGTCACGCTCGGGGTCGTCGGCATCTGGCAGCCGTCCTTCGGCCTCCCGCTCCAGCTCTGCGACGTGGCGGGGCTCATCGCTGCTGTGGCGCTCTGGTGGCGCCGCCCGCTGTGGGCCGAGATCACATGGTTCTGGGGGATCGGCGGATCGATCCAGGCGCTGGCCACACCCGTCATCGCCGACCCCTTCCCCCACACCACCTATTTCACCTACTACGTGCCCTGGGTCTATTACGTCACCCACGGCTCGATCATCGGCTCGGCCTTGTTCCTCGTGATCGGGTTGCGGCTCTACCCGCGGGCGTGGGCGGTCCTGCGTATGTTCCTGCTCACCGCTCTCTGGACCCTCGCTGTGGGCCTGGTCGACTTCCTGGGCGTCTTCGCCGCCGCTCCCGCGTGTCGAGTTGGTCAGGGGGCCGCGCTCCCCCGGCTCGCGACCTGCCTCAACCCCAACTTGTGGGACTACATGTTCCTGCGCCAGCCCCCGGCAGGCAATACCCTGCTCTCGCTGCTGGGACCGTGGCCGATCTACATCGGCACCGCCACCCTGGTCGGCCTCGTGACCCTCGTGATCCTGGACCTGCCCTTCTGGCGCCTACGGCGCCAAAGGCGCCGAGCTGGCAGCGGTGACGGCGCCCCCCGGCCGACCGGGGCCGGCATCGGCCCCGACCCCGACGGGGCGGTGACCGGGACCGGCCAGCTCTGGGAGCAGCGGTCTCGATGAGCGCCGCCAATGCGCCCCGGGTGCCGGAGCGGCAGGGCCGGCTCCGCCACGCCGCCTTCAGCCTCGGCTGGTTCGGGCTCAACTTCCACTGGCTGCCAATCGGGTTCGTGCTTATCCAGGCCCAGATTCACGACTTGGTCCCGGCGCCCGACCAGCCACTGGCGATTGGCGAGGCGGTGGGGCTGGGCGGGATTCTGGCCGTGCTGGTGCCGCCGCTAACCGGGTTGCTCTCCGACCGCCTGCACACGCCGCTGGGGCGTCGGCGTCCGCTTGTCGTGGTCGGGCTGGCCGGGAACGTTCTCGGTCTGGCAATCATGGCCACGGCCACGAGCTACTGGCGGCTGGTCGCCGGCTACCTGGTGATCCAGCTGTTCAACAATGCGGCCGGAGCGGCCTACGCGGCGATCATCCCCGACCAGGTGGCCGGGCGGGAGTACGGGCGCGCCAGCGGCTGGCTGGCCGCCATGTACAACCTGGGCGGCATCCTCGGCGTGGTGGCGACGCTGATCTTCTCCACCCTCCACATGATCACTGCCACCTACTGGGTGATCGCCGTCGTGGTCGTCCTGTCGTTCTTCCCGATCTTGGCCCTGGCCACCGAGGGGCCGGCTCCTGCCCGGGCGCCTCGAAAGCCGGTGGGCCAGGCAGTGCGGGACTTCCTGGCTCCCCTGGCGGGCGGGGACTTCGCCTGGGTGGTCCTGACCCGGCTCTTCGTGACCGGCGCGATCAACGTGGTCGCCTACTTCCTTTCCCCCTTCTTCGCCAACGTGATCCACGTCCCCAACGCCTCGCAGTTCACGTCGATCTGGCTTCTGCTGGTGTTCGTCGCTGCCGTCCCGCTGGGC
>CADDZO010000012.1 GCA_902812395.1 bacterium
CGTCGAGGCCCTCGGGCGGGGCATCCCGCTCCGTGTGGGCGTGGTCGCGGTGAGCGAGGACCAGGACCTCCCCGCCACCCTGGCCGACCTGGAGGACCTGGGGGTGGAGCGCATCGCCGTCGACCGGGTTCGGGAGGTGGGCCGGGGGGTACGGGACCGTGGCCCCGGCGTGGAGCAACTGTGCAGCCGCTGCGGCCAGGGCAGGCTCGCCGTCTCCTCCACCGGGGAGGTCTGGCCGTGTGTGTTCGCCCGCTGGCTAGTGCTCGGTCGTGTCGGCGGAGCCGTCTCCTTGATGGAGGTCTATCGAGCGTCCAGGCGGGCCCGGGCGCGGTTACAGCGGAGGTCGGAGGTGCGGAGGGAGCCGGAGCGATGCGACCCGGACGGTGGCTGTGCCGCCCCGACCTGCGTTCCGCACTACCCGACCTGCGTGCCGGACCGGCCCGGGGCCGCGTGATGGAGGAGCTGGCCGACCGGCTGCGGCGGGCCCTGGCCGACGACCTGGTCGAGCGGGGGGTGATCCGTTCCGAAGCCTGGCGGCGGGCATTCGAGCGAGTGCCGCGGCACCGGTTCGTCCCCATCTTCTATGCGTGGGAGGAGAGCGGCGAGGGGGAGGAGGGTGCCTCTCCACCGCCGGCTCCGCTCGAGCTGGCCGCCGACCCGGAGGAGCTGTTGCCCCGGGTCTACGCCGACGTCCCGTTGCCCACGACGATGGAGGGCTCCCGGATCACCAGCTCCAGCAGCAAGCCGAGCATGATGGCCGCGTTCCTGGAGGCGCTCGAGGTCGAGGATGGGAACACCGTGCTCGAGATCGGCACCGGGACGGGCTACAAGGCGGCCCTGCTCTGCGAACGGCTCGGCTCGGAGCGGGTGACCACGATCGACATCGTCCCCGACCTGGTGGAGCGTGCCCGGGCCCGGCTAGCGGCGTGTGGGTACGACCCGGTCGTCGCCGCGGCCGACGGCGCCGATGGCTATCCTCCCCGGCCGCCCTACGACCGCATCGTGGCCACGTGCTCCGTCGAGCGGATACCGCCGGCGTGGCATGAGCAGCTGCGGCCGGGCGGGGTGATCGTCACCCCGCTCTGTGGTGACCGGTTCGCCGCCGGGCTGGTCGCGCTGAGGCGGCAACCCGACGGCTCGCTGGTCGGTCGCCTGCGGCCCGAGCTGGCCGTGTTCATGCCCCTGCGCCGGCCCGACGTGAGCCCGGAGCCGCCCCTCTGGTCGGGGGAGGGGAGCATGGTCGCGCTGGAGGCGGCGACGGCGGACGGGCGAACGACCATGGTCCCGGCTTGGCTGACGCTCGGCCCCGACACCTTCAACGCGGGCCTGGTCTTCCGCCTCCACGCACCGGACGTGGAGGTGCGCTGGCGGCCGGCCGGAGGAGGTTGGGGCGGCTACGTCGATGCCTCCCGGCGGACGGGGATCGCGCTGCTGGGCAGGCAGGACGGCTCCTGGGCCCGGGCCGACCTCGGCCCCGACGGCTCGGCCCGGATCGCCCAGGGTGGCCGCCGGCGTCTGTGGGAGCTGCTGGAGCGGTGCTGGGACCTCTACCTGAACCGGGGCAGGCCAGGGCCGGAGCGCTACGGGTGGACCGTCCGGCCGGATGGCGGCCAGGTGGTGTGGCTGGACCATCCGGAGTCGGAGCACCGCTGGGAGCTGTAGGCATCCAGCGCCGGTCCTGCGGCGGATCGCCTCGACGGTGCCGGGCCGGGTGTCGGCGGCGTGGGTCTCGGACTGGCGGGTGAGGAGTGCCCCCACCGGGCCCGTGTCGCACCGAGCCCGTCACCCGGGTGCCCGGAGGACGACGCCGGCTGGCGCTCTCCTGTGTTCACCTCGGTTCCGATCCGAGGCGAACAGTGACGTTTCGCCGCAATGACAGGTCATGGACCCGATCCGTAGGCTGCCCCACCTGAGGTAACCGGCTACGAGAGAGAGGTGACGATGGTCGAAGGCGTTGAGCGAGCGGACGATCGTCTTTCGTTCCTGTCCCTGGAGATCACCGGGCGATGTCAGCTGAGCTGTTCTACTGATGACGACAGCAGGATGACGCTGGAGCGGAAGCTGGCGCTCCCGATCCGCCGGCGAATGGTCCGAGCGCTGCCGAGCAAGTCCGCACCTCAGGAGGAGCCGGTGGCACGGGTTGAGTACCGGAAGATGACCTGCAAGTCGGCCCTGAATCGGGTCCAGGGCAAGCCCCTCCACTGGTCGCCCAACCCCTTCAGAGGCTGTGTCCACCACTGCCGTTTCTGCTTTGCGAGCCCCACTCATCGCTACTTCGAGCTCGCCGGCGTCGAGGACTTCTTCGGCATCATCTTCGCCAAGGCCAACCTGCCCGAGGTGCTCGCCGAAGAGCTGTCTCGCCGGAGCTGGCGCCGAGAGCAAGTGGCGGTCGGCACGGCGACGGATCCCTACCAGCCGGCCGAGGGCCGCTATCGCCTCACCCGACGGTGTCTGGAGCTGTTCGCGCACTTTCGCACCCCGATCTCGCTGGTGACCAAGGGCGCCATGGTGCTGCGCGACCTCGACGTGTTGCAGGAGCTGACGCGCTGCGCTGGGTCGACGATCTGCTTCAGCGTACCGACGGTCGACGCCGAGATCTGGCGTCGCACGGAACTGGGCACCCCGCCGCCGTGGCAGCGGTTCAGAGTCATGGAGCGGCTGGTCGCCGGCGGCATCCACGCGGGCGTGCTGATGGCTCCGCTGCTGCCCGGCCTCTCGGCCAACCCGGACCAGATCGAGCGGACCGTCCACGCGGCCGCCGACCATGGCGCCCGCTTCATCGGCTCCAACCTACTCCACCTCGACGCTGGCATTCGCGACTTCTTCCTGAGCTTTCTGGAGGGGGAGTACCCCGAGCTGCTCGACGGCTATCGGCGCCTCTCCGGGACGAGGTACGCGCCGAAGGCGTACCCAGATGCGGGTGGAGCGCCGGATCCAGGAAGCCAAGACGATCGCCAGCTACGGCGACGGCCACCACCGCCGGGTCGAGACGCCAGCGGAACCGATGCAGCTAGCGCTGCCGTTGCTGGCAGTGAGCCGCTGACGGGCACTGCCGAGGGTCGGCTGGGCCAACCAGGTTCGGCACGGTGCTAACAGACCAGATAGCTGCTACAATAACTATCAAATAATTGAAGCTATTGTGACAGCCATGGCGAGCTTGACCAAACAAACCGATCTCCCTGGGCTCGAAGGGCTTGCCCTTGGGCAAGGCGGGTACTTCGATCGGCGCGATGCCCACAGCTACGGCATCACCGACTCGCTCCTGCGGTACCACACGCGGACGGGGCGCTTCGAGCGCGTCCTGCCCGGGGTGTACCGGCTGCGGGTGGCCCCGATCAGCCCCTATGACGAGTACCTGCTCGCCTGGGTCTGGACCAACTATCGCGGCGCCATCTCGCACGAGAGCGCGCTCGCCCTGTACGACCTGGCCGACATCCTGCCGACGCGCGTCCACGTCACCGTGCCCCGCCCCTTCCATCGCACCTCGGCGCCGTTCCAGGTGCACCTGGCTCCGCTCCCCGAGCAGGAGGTCCAGACCTACAACGGCGTCCGTGTGACCACCCCTGCCCGTTCGATCATCGACGCCGCCGCCACCGGCACGGATCCGACCCAGATCCACAAGGCGGTACGCGAGGCCCTCGACCGCGGACTTGTCGGTCCCGACCTGCTCCGGGCTGCCACCGCTCGCCGCTCCAACCAGTATCGGCGGGACGTCCGACGACTGATCGAGAAGGCGCTGTCCAGTGCCGCAGCGGGAACGCGGTAGGACGCCGGCCGGCTTCCGGATACAACTCCTCCAGCGTCTGCGGAACGAGGCGCTACGCACCGGCATCCCGGCTCAGCGCCTCCAGCAGCGCATCGCCTTCGAGCGCCTGCTGGCCCGACTCCCACACGACGGCGAGTGGGTCCTGAAGGGTGGTTTTGCCCTGCAGTTCCGTTACGGCCTGCAGGCGCGCCCGACCAGGGACGTCGATCTTCGCACGGCCCGTGACCTGACGGCGGCGCTGGACCGCCTGCGCCACGTTGCTGCCGCAGCGACGGCCAGGGACAACTTCTCTTTCGGGTTCGGTGAAGTTGCCCAGGAGATGCAGGGCGCGCCCGGCGGTTCGCTGCGCGTCCGAGTTGTCGCGCGCGTGGCCGGGCTCGAGTTCGTGACGTTCCACCTCGACCTCTCCAGTGGAGACGCGCTCGTCGATCCGCCCGATCTCCTCCGAGGGTCGGACCTCCTCCAGTTCGCCGGGATCGCCCCGGTCGAGTTTCCCGTCTATCCCGTTGTCCAGCACCTCGCCGAGAAGCTGCACGCCTACACGCTCCCCCGCGGCCAGGAGAACACGCGGGTCAGAGATCTGGTCGATCTCGTCATCATCGCCGCTACGGAGATGGTTGAAGCTGATCGCCTCTCCAGGAGCGTCGAGGCGACGTTCGCCGTACGCGGGACGCACCCAATTCCGGAGCGGCTGCCCGAACCGCCAGCCTCCTGGACGCAGCCATTCGCGAGCATCGCCGTCGAGGCCGTGAACCTCCCCACGACCGATCTCCGGGAAGGCCACGCGCTCGCGGCGCAGCTCTGGGACCCATTCCTGGCGGATCGCGCCGTCCATCACATCTGGCTCCCTGACCAGAGGCAGTGGAGTACCCCCACCGACTGAGCCTGTCGACCTATGACTCACCAGGCAGGGCCAAGTTCAGCCGGATGACCGGCACGGGAGAGATGGTGAACTCGTCGCATTCTGACGCATAGGCTTGCAGGAACAAGCGTAACGCCTTGTCTGCCATCTTGAGACCAGCGAGGTTGTCCAGCGTGGTCTCTTCTTCGACCTGCTTATCGAACCCTGGATCACTGATCGTTGTGTGCCAGACTCGCGACAGCCCAGCCTGCTGGGCGCCAAAGTATGTCAACGCCGCCACGGCCTTGCGGCCGCCAGAGAGCGAGACGTGGAGCGGCCGGTCCGGATAGCGCTCTTTCAGTTGGGCAATCGTGCTCCCCAATGCCCGGCCGAATCGTTCGCATGCTTCCCGCGAGTCCACCCCGTACGTCCTCGATCGGCACCTCCTTGACCGGCACCGCGTTGCTTCCGCGAATCGCACCGAGCTTGCGGTCCTCGAAAAGCTCCTTGACCAGTCGCACGCCGTTGCGAGTGGGTTGATCATTCCCTGGATACAGGAGCACCACGCGTTCAGAACGGATGTGCTCGCGTTCCCGCTGCAGCAGGTACGTCTGCGTCGCGACCATAGGCGACTCGCCGAGCGGCACGAGCAGGACGCCGGTGCGTGAAGGGAGATCATCGAGGCTGTCTATCGTCGAACGGACTCCGACCTATCCACCCCGCACCGTCGACGTCATAGCGTTCGTCGCTCGTATGGACCGAGAGGCCCGCGACTACCACACGCTCTACCCGGCGTTGAGGCCAACCGACGATGTTGTTGGGCTCGGTATAGAAGAACGGGCGCTCGGCGGTGCGCCCGGCCTTGTAGAAGTGGTAGGTGCGCGCGGAACCCCCGTGCATGTTGTCCTTCAGCACCGCCGGCTTCATCATGTTTCGAAAGTAGCTCCAGAACCGCTCCACCATGTTGCCGTCCAACTCGGAGAAGCGCCCATATGCCGCACGTGAGAAGCGAATCTCGAGTCGTCCGCCTGGTGGACGAGCGCCGAAAACGCGTTTCCAAGAACGCCCCGCCATCGTCGTCGCTCGCGATGCGGAAGCCCTCGTCCATACTGCCGCGCGCGAGCTAGCGGCGCAGGTCGACGGCCGGCGCCAGTGGTTGGAAAGGGATCTCAGCCAAAATCAGATCCGCGACCGGCGGCAGCATCGCCCGCGGCGTTTCCCATCCGACTCGTTGAGGAGTTCCTCGTTCGTCCAGAAGTGCCGCCTGGCCAGGTCGCGCTCGTGCTTGTCCAAAAGGTGATAGAGGCCTCGGATCTGCGGGTAGAACTGCGTGGCCCCGGCTGTCAGCGCGACCATGCTCTTGCAGCCGCCAGCCGCCGACATGTAGACGTCGTTCGTGCAGGTGCCCTCTGGAGCACGGAGTCTAACGCGTACAGGTATTCGATGCAGTGCTCCTCCGTGCTCGCGTCGGGGAAATCCAAGGGATGGCCCCGGACTTCGCAACGTTCTCGTAGCGCTTCCTCGATGAGGTCGAAGCCGAAGCCGATGGCTTGGCCGCCTTGCCCGGTGGGGTGAGTACCTCGACCGCGTCGATGCCCGTCCGGAGGCCATCGTGATGGCGCTCCAGAGCCTCCACCATGGCGGTGACCACGATCGGCGAGTCGCCAAGGGGGCCGAAGCTCCGGTCCCGGCGACGGTCCGGCCCGATCGCGTCACACGAGCCGCTTCGACGTCCATATCAGAGTGTGGAGACCACACGAGCAGCGGAGAACGTGGGTCGACGGGTGGCCTCCCTCGCCCGTCGGCCTCGATGGGAGGAGCGAAGAGGCGAGGGACGCGTCGCGCCTCGGGGAGGCAATCGGGATGACCGGTAGCACCTGGCCGGCGGTCACGCCCCGACCCCGTGCCGTCCGCCGTGGACAGACGCTGTCCCGCTTCTCGGTCTCGCTCCAGGTGGTGACGCCGATCCTGGGCGGAGCCAGCCAGGTCCGCGAGATCGACGAGGTGGAGGTAATCCGGCCGGCCACGATCCGAGGACACCTGCGCTTTTGGTGGCGCGCCCTCCACGGTCACGGGTTCGGGGACGCAGCCGCGCTGTACGCAGCCGAGAGCGCGCTCTGGGGCCGGGCCGCAGATGAGCACGGAGGGCGCTCTCAGGTCGAGCTGCGCGTCGAACTGGTCGGTCAGCAGGGCACGATCGACCGCTCCGACGTGCATCTCTCGACGCCAGGGGCGTACGCCCTCTGGCCCGCCCGCCAAGGGGGGAGCGGCACGCCGACAGCACCCCGGCGCCAGCCAGGCACCCAGTTCCGGCTCACCCTGATCGCTCCCGCCGACCGGGAGGCGGAGCTGCGGAACGTGGTCCGCGCCTGGGTGCTCTTCGGCGGCTACGGCAGCCGCACCCGGCGGGGGCTGGGCAGCCTCACCGTGGTCGAAAAGGCCGAGCAATGGCTACCCCGCCAGGCCAGCCGCGAGGCCCTGAACCAGGTCTTCGGGTACGACCTCTTCGCCGACCCCCACCGCAAGGCGCTGGACACCCCATGGCTGGCGGGGGCCTGGCTCCGGGTGAGCACCGTCACCCGGGAGGCGATGGCGGCCTGGACCACGGCCCTGGACTGGCTACGGGAGTTCCGGCAGGGCACCAGCGGGCCGGAGGGAGACCGGGCACGGGAGCCCGACCCGGACCCGCAGCGAGGCCAGAACCGCCCCTCCATCTCCAACTGGCCCGAGGCAGACAAAATCCGCCATCTGACCGGGAAGACCAAAGCCCACCCACCCCGGCACAACGCTGCCCCAGCCTGGCCCCGGGCCGGCTTGGGGCTGCCTATCGTCGGTCGTTTCCAGACCCTGGGCCGTCATGGTGAGCACCTGGACGAGCCCGGCGACTTCAAGCTGCGCTGGCGTTCCAACGACGGCCTGGAGCACGATCGCCTGGCCAGCCCCCTGATCGTCAAGGCCCTGCCCCTGGCCGATCGCGGCTACGCGCCCATGGCCCTGTGGCTCTACCGTGCCTCTCCCGACGGAGTGGTCGTGGCGGATGGCCTCAAGGGATCGGAGGCCAGGTTCGACCTGCTGGTCGCGAAGGGCGACTCGCCCCGGTTCCAGGCCCTGGCGGGAAAGGTGGATTTGCGCAGCGCCTTCTTCGATTGGCTCGATGCCCATTACGGGCCAGCGGTGGTGGCCCCATGAGTGCGGAGGCCCGTGCCGCCGACACTGGCCGGCACCTGCTCCTGATCGCGCTGGGGCCGGTGCAGTCGTTCATCGCCCAGGCGCGGCGCACCCGCGACCTCTGGTATGGGAGCCACCTGCTCTCCGAGCTCGGCCGCGCTGCCGCGCGACATCTCCTGGGGAACGGGGCAGAACTGATCTTCCCCGCCCTCGACCCAGGTGACCCGGAGCTGGTGCCCTGCACCCAGCCCCTACGGTCCAACGGTCGTCCGCCACTGAACGTGGCCAACAAACTGCTGGCCATCGTGCCGGCGGATACCAACCCCGCCGATCTGGCTCGTGCCACCAGAGAGGCGGTCCAGGGCTTCTGGCGGGAGGCGCTGGCAAAGCCGGTCTGGAATCGCTGCCAGTCCCTGCTGGCCCCGGGCGTCCGCGCCGCCTGGGATGAGCAGATCACCACCTTCCTGGAGTTCGCCGCCGTCTGGACACCGTTCGCCGACGGCTCCTACGTCGAGGCCCGCCGGGCGCTGGAGCGGACGCTGGCGGCGCGAAAGAACCTGCGCGACTTCGACCCCTGGCACCACCTCCGGGGCAACGTGCCCAAGTCGAGCCTGGACGGGGAGCGCGAGACCGTGCTCCTTCCCGGCGACGATCGAAAGGAGAAGAAGAATCCGGCGGCCGCGGCGCTGGCCCACGGCTACCGCATCGCCGAGGGCGAGCAGCTGGACGCAGTCGGCCTAGTCAAGCGGGCCGGGGGCGACCCGGAGCAGTTCGTGCCCCTGGTCAACGTGGCCCTGGCCTCCTGGATTGACACTGCAGCCAAGGATGCGCATGAGGAGCTGGATCACCTCTGCAAGGCCTGCCGGGCCGAGGGGATCGGGACGGTCCGCCGTCTCCCCGCGACCGCGCACTTCGGGTTCGACGCCAGCGTGCTCCTGCCCAGCCGATGGAGGGAGATCTTCGAGGAGCAGCGCCTCACCGGCAACTTCCAACGCTGGGGCGAGACCAACGTCCGTCCCCTGCTCCGGCGGATGTCCGAGCCCTACCCCTACGTCGCCTGCCTGGTCGCCGACGGCGACCGCATGGGTCAGGCTCTCGACCGGCTGGACTCGCCCGAGTCCCACCGCCGGTTTTCCGAGACCCTGTCCCGATTCGCCGGCCGAGCCCGCCAGATCGTCGAGCAGTATCTCGGCTCCCTGGTCTACGCCGGCGGCGACGACGTGCTCGCATTCCTCCCCCTCCCCACCGCCCTCAACTGCGCCGACGAGCTGCACCAGGTCTTCGGTGCGACCATGGCCGCAGCCGGACTGCCGGCCGGGGACCCACCCACGCTCTCGGTCGGGATCGGGGTGGGCCACGTCATGGAGGGCATGGGCGAGCTGCTGGACCTGGGCCGGGAGGCGGAGCACATCGCCAAGCAGGGCCGCGGCGAGGGCGACCAGCCGCGGGACGCGCTGGCGGTGGTCGTCGACCTGCGCTCGGGAGGGAAGCGGTCCTGGCGGGGGAGGTGGGGCGAGAAGCCCACCATCAGCCTCCAGAAGGCGATCACAGCCTTGGACCAGGGCTTCCCCTCGCGCAAGGTCTACGAGATCGCGACCGCCCTGCGCCGGCTCCCCGCCCCCGACCGGGTGCAGGGCACGGCGTCGGGCTGGGCGTTGGCCCTGGACGGGGAGGTGCGCCGCTCTCTCGCACGAGTGCGCGGCGATGAGCAGGTGGAGCCGAAGCAGGTCGGCCTCGACCTGGGGGGCAAGGACATCCCCTACCCGCAGCTGTACCGCCGGGTCTCGGCCTGGGTAGAGCGGATGCTGGTGGCTCGTACCTTCGCCGACGCCCGGCCCGGCCCGCGGTCGGGGGAGCGGGACACACGGGAGGGAGCGGCATGAGCACGATCCGGTCGCTGGCGCTGGTCCCACGTGACGGCGTCTTCTGCAAGGACGGCCGCGGCTGGTACACGACCGCCCTGGGCCGCGCCCACGGCACCAGCTGGCCCTGGCCCTCGACCCTGCTCGGGGCACTGCGCTCGGCCTGGGGCCGGGGCCTGGAGGAGCGCCAGGGCCGGCCCCTGAACGGGGCGGAGTGGCGCGAGCGGACCCGGGCGGTTGCCCTCCACCGCTCGCTGGCCCTGCGCCGGCCGCTCGGGACCGGCTGGGGGCCGGAGCACCGGGTCTGGCCGGCGCCGGCCGACGCCCTGAGGGTGGAGGGCCGGGGACGGCTACTCCGCCTCCAACCCCGGCCGCGCGACCCGGCCGGACCTAAGACCCTGGGCCGGGACGACGACCCGGCCCGGGAGGCGCTCTGGCTGGCCACGGTGGACGAGGAGGGGAAGCCGAAGCAGCTGGAGCACTGGTGGGGTGAGGAGCACTTCGTCGCCTGGCTGACCGAGGAGGAGGTCTCCGCCCGGGGCCAGGGGCGGCGCTTCAGCCTCCCCCGCCGCCTCCAGTCCCACGTCAGGATCTCGGCCGAGCAGCTCACGGCCAAGGACGGCTACCTCTTCTCCCACGAGGTCCTGGAGACGCTGGAGGGCAACCGGGACCGAACGCCGGGGGTCGCGCCCCGGGGCGAGGACAACCCGCCTGCGGCCGAGTGGGCGATCGGGGTCCAGGTACGGCTGCCGGACCCGTCCATGCCCCGCCTGGGCCGGCTCGGGGCCGACGGCCGGCTGGTCGGGATCGAGCCCTTGCCCGAAGCCCTGTTCGCCCCTCCCACCCGGCTGCTGGAAGCCTTCACCCGAGGCAGCACCGGCCTCCGGCTGGTGGTGGTCACCCCGGCCTCGTTCGCCGAGGGCTGGCTCCCCGACGGGCTGGAGCGCCAGGGCGGGGGGATCCGGGGGCACCTGCCCGGGGTCGAGGCCGAGCTGGTCCTGCGCGCGGCCGCGGTCCCCCGCCCCCTCCACGTCTCGGGCTGGGACATGGTGGCGGGAGCCCCCAAGCCGGTCTCCCGCCTGGTCGTCCCCGGGACCGTCTACTTCCTCGAGCGGACCGACGGCGAGCGCTTCGGCCAGGCCGAGGCGCGGTCGCTCTGGCTGGCCGCAGTCGGCTTGCGGACCGAGGAGGGCTACGGGCGGGTGGTCCCCGGGGTCTGGAACCTGGATCAGGAGAGGAGTTGAGGATGCGCTCAAGACCATTCCTCGTGCACGCGCTGTCCCCGCTGCACGCCGGCACCGGCCCTGCCGCCGAGCTGGTCGACCTGCCCACGGCCAGGATGCGATCGACAGGCATTCCCATCCTGCCCGGCTCCTCGATCAAGGGCGTGCTCCGCGACGTTCGCTGGGAGCAGGCAGGCCAGGACCAGCAGCGTCGGGCCAGGGTCGAGGCCGTGTTCGGCCCCTCGCCGGAGAACGAGCCGAGCGCCCACGCCGGAGCCCTGGTGGTTGGCGACGCCCGGCTCCTGGCCCTGCCCGTGCGCACCTTCCGGGGCACCTTCGCCTGGGCCACCTCCCCCCTGCTCCTCGCCCTGGCCGCCCGTGACCTGGATGGAGACAGCGGCACGGTGCCAGCCGTGCCGACGATGAATCCCGGCCGCAACGCCCTGGTCAGCGAAGAAAGCCTTTGTCTCTACGGGGGCCACCTCTACCTGGAGGACCTGGACCTCCCCGCCCGGACCTCGCCGAAGCTGGCGGGGTGGGCCCGGCTCCTCGCCCCCCTGGCCTCGCCGGGGACCGACATCTTCACCTGTCGCCTGGCCCTCGTCGACGACGAGACCATGAGCTTCCTCTGCGAGACCGCCACCCAGGTCGACGCCCGGGTCCGGCTCGACCCCGCCACCCGGACGGTGGCTGCCGGCGCCCTCTGGCTGGAGGAGAGCCTTCCTCCCGAGACGCTCCTGATCGGGCTCCTGAACGCCGAGCGCAGCCGCCGGCAGGGGACCGAGATGACCCCGGAGGACGTGCTCGACTTCGGCCTCCCCGGAGAGGAGGTCGTGCAACTGGGGGGCAAGGCCAGCACCGGCCACGGCCGCTGCCGCCTCATCCCGATCCCTGGAGGTTCCGATGGCCAGGCCTGATCCCTCCACGCCAGCCGAACCCACCAGCCGGCCGCGGCTGCGGCAGCAGCTTTGGGCGCGTCACGCCTACGAATCGGTGACCTCGGTCCAGGATGGCCAGCGCAAGGACTACGAGATCGCGGTCAACGACCTTGGGGCGGACGTCCTGCGCAGCGGGCTGGCCGCGGCCATGGCCGCCCTGGAGCGCAAGCGCAAGCGGGGCGGGGGGCTGCTGCTCGACCACCTCGCCGCGGCAGGGATCAGCGGCCTGGAGGAGGCTACTGGCCAGAATCTCCCCGACCGGGTCCGGCGCCTGGAGCTGGACGCCTACCTGCTCGCCACCCGCGAGGTGCTGCAGCTCGCCACCTGGTTCCGGAGGGCGGTGCAGGCCACCTCCAAAGAGGAGGGCTGAGCCGTGCGCGAGGCGCTCCGGAAGGTCAAGCCCTCCCAGCTCCAGAACCTGAGCCTGGGCTACGACGCCTGGGCGCCGGTCAAGGCGGAGGGCAAGGTTCCCGAGAAGTTGCGGCCGGCCTGGCTGGACCACCTCGCCGGCCTCTCCGTCTCGCCCGACTACCGCCACGCCTTCGAGCGCTGGCGCTCGAGCTTCACCCGCCCCGGCGACCGGCTGCGCGAGGTCACCCTGGCCGGCCGCCTCCTGGTCGGCCACGGCAACGCCAGCGCGGCCGAGGTCGGTCTCACCGTCCACCACACCTGGGGGGTGCCGGTGGTGCCCGGCTCGGCCCTGAAGGGTCTCCTCGCCCACTACGTGGAGGCGGTCTACGGGCCCGAGAACCCCGACCTGCCCCCCTGGGAGCAGCCGCAGGCGGAGCGGGAGCGGGCCTGCTACCAGGGCGTCACCTGGGCGGGCCGGCGCCTCCGGCGGGGGCCGGGCGAGTGGTACCGCCGCCTCTTCGGGTCCCCGGAGGCGGACGAGGACGGGATCTACGAGGAGCGCGGGCTGGAGCACGGGGCCAGCCGGGGGAAGGTGGTCTTCCACGACGCCCTCTACGTGCCCGGGAGCGCGATCGAGGACCGGCCCTACGCCGTGGACGTGCTCACCGTCCACCAGAAGCCCTACTACGACGCCCACCTGCAGGACCGGAAGGCGGAGATCCGGCCGAGCGACCACGCCGACCCCAACCCGGTCGCCTTCCTCACCGTCCGGCCGGCGGTGAGGCTCCTACTCGCCCTTTCCGGGCCTCCGGAATGGACGGAGACGGCCGAGCGGCTGTTGCTCGAAGCCCTGGAGCACTGGGGGGTAGGGGCCAAGACCAGCGCCGGCTACGGGCGAATCGTGCCGACCGACGATGAGCACACGGCCGCGGTGGGCGTTTCCAGCGGTCCCAGGTACCGGCGGGGTCAGCAGATCACGGTCACCCGGGTCGAGGACCCGACCGGGAAGGGGCGGGCGCGATTCGAGGCCCCGGACGGCGTCCTCGGGCACTTCGTCGGCGAGGAGCCACCTCCGGTCCAGGTGGGCGAGGCGGTCGAGGTCTGGGTGGCCAACGTCGGCCCCACCTACACCCTCACCCGGAGGTCGCCGGAGACCCGTGGCCCCGGGCGAAAGGACAAGAAGGACAGGAAGGAGAGGATGCGATGATGGCGCCGCGAATGGACCTCCCACCAGAGCTGCAGGAGCTGCAGGCGTGTTGGCGGAAACTCGGGCGGAAGGAGCAGGATCAGCTCTACGCCCGCAAGCTGGCCGAGCCGCTGGCCCGACGCTTCGCCGGGCTGCCCCTGGAGGGGGCACCGGCGGACCTGGTGCGACCCCGGGCGCTGATCAGCGTGCTCGGCTTCTCCTGGCAGCCGGTGACGCTGATGGCCGCCTGGTGCCGGCCGGAGCGGATGCTGGTCCTGGGGACCGAGGACTCTCTGACGGTGAAGGTCGACGGGGAGGGCGTGCTCTCCGCCATCGCACGGATCGCCCGCCTCGCCCGGGATGCGATCCGGGCGAAGGAGGTAGGGGAACCCGCGGAGCGGGAGGTCTACCGCATCGTCCGCGACTTCCTGAACGCCTCCGACATCCCCGCCCGCCAGGTCTTCATCGACCCCACCGGGGGCAAGAAGACGATGTCGGCGGCGGCAGCCCTGGCCGGCTTCCTGGTCGGCGCCCCCCTGGTTTACGTCGACTACCACGAGTACCACGGCTCCAACCGCATCCCCGTCCCCGGCGCCGAGTATCCCCGGCTCCTCGTCAACCCCCTGGAGGTGTTCGGCGACATCGAGTTGGGAACGGTGTTCGAAGCCTTCAAGCGCAGTGACTTTCGTGTGGCGGCCGAGCATGCCGAGCGCCTCGCGGAACGGCTGTACGAGAACCGGGAGGTCGAGTGTCTAGCCACAATGGCCAGGGGCTACGACGCCTGGGAGCGATCCGACTTCGCGGCTGCACAGCAGGCACTGCTCAAGGCCCACGATCTCCTCGCCCGCTTCGCCGGCCAGGGGCGATGGGGCTGGGCCGGCCACGTTAGCACTCCTCTCGACTCCAACCTGAAGGCGCTGCACGAGCTGCAATCGGCACGGGATCGGATTGAGCAAAGCGGCGAAGAAGAGCCGGACCGAATCGAGGACGGGCTGCCCTTCCTGCTCTGGTACCTCGCTAGTGCCGAGCGGAGGCTGGAGGCAGGGCAGACAAGCCAGGCCATGCTCATGGTCTACGCCGCCCTGGAGCGGTATGTTCGCCTCTGCCTGCAGGTCGACCACGGGCTGGGCGGCAAGAGGCCTGATTACGAACGGGTGCGAGATCGGCTCGACCGCGAAGCATACGACCAGGCCGGGCGCAGGCTCTTCGGCAACGACTACCGTCCCCAGGACCTCCAGGGGCCGATCGAGTTCCTGAATGGCGCTCAGCTGCTGCTGGGCCTCCGTTCGACCCGCCTCCAGCCTGAGGACCTAGGACCCATGCAAGGCATCTCCAGCACCCGCAATGCCTGCGAGTATGAGCACCGCTGGGTCCCCCGGGTCCCCAAGACTGACACGGTCCGGAAGTTCCTGGAACAAGCCAAGGAGATCGTGGCCCGGATCGTCGGCGACCGCGCCACCCTCGACCGGCAGCTGGAGCGGTACCGAGTTCCGCGGCTGACCCGCCCGACGGCTCCGCCCTTGGTTCGGGCACGGATTGGGATAACTGGTGGACAGAACGCCCGCACCTGAACCGCTGGGGTCATCGCCGAAAGACCTATCTCATCCATCAGTCACGGGATCCTCCTTAAAGAACACAATGCGGATCCACAGAGGAGGAATTGACGACACACAGCAGGGTCACTGACTTTCAGTCGCAGCTGGTGGCACTGGAGGCGCCGGAGGGAGATACCGAGCATCGGCTGCCGCTCCGACAGGCGGAGGGGGCAGTCGGGCCAAGCCGAACCGCGCTCACCTCCGACCGGGCAGCTGCCATCGAGGTACCCATCGCCACTATGAATAGGCCTCTCTTGCTCCGCACAGTGGAGGAAGTGGCCGCGGACCGCAAGCACAGCAATGGGCACCTCCGCGAGGAGATACGTCTGAGCCTCGCCTCGGAATCGCAGCCAGCAGAGAGCACGCCGAAGGTCTTGACAGGGTCCTGGGCGTTCACCGAGCAGGACACCAGACAGAGGAAGACCACAGAGCAGCTCCAGGTGCGCGACCTACGGCTGCAAGACCCCCACGCAAGCGAGTCCAGACAGATGGCCCGCAACAACCTGGACAATGAGAAGCAGCGCTCCCCAAGAAGCGTACGCAGGAGGCCATACGCACTCCCGCCGGACAAGCTGTGTCAAGGAGATCGTGTACGAAGGGAGAAACAGGACGAGGAGCAAAAGGGCGCTGTCGAGCAGAGATCAAGGCAGCGCGCATACGCCGTCCGGGCCGACGACCTGCCGCACCTGAGGGGAAACCCGGTCGAACAAACTGTCTCGGAGCTGCCCCACCTGCATGCCGGCCGACTAGCGGACGCCTTGGGCGGCATGTACGGCTTCAGCTCCGTCGGCCACCCTCGCAGAACCGATCTGTTACCGGGCCGTCTCGACCCGCTGGCCCGTCGATCCAGAACAACGAGGTGATAACCCCATGGACCCTGTGCTGATCAACCTCACTCCCCATCCCATCGACGTCGTCGATCCGCAGTCTGGCGCTGTCGTCACCTCCCTACCACCCGAGCCGGAGCCGGCCCGGGTGGAGATGGAGCGTGAGCAACTGGGAACGGTGACGGTCAAGGGCGTGCCGATCCCGGTCACACGCAACCGCATGGGCACTCCCTCACCGCTGCCCCAGCCCCTCCCCTGTCGCTACTACATCGTCTCGCGGGCCTTCGCCGAGGCAGTGCGAGCCAGTGGCCGGGGACGTCCAGATCTGCTCGTGCCCGACGACCCCGTGCGGGATGACGAGGGGCGGATCATCGGTTGTCGCGCTTTCGCCGTGATCGACTAATACGGTGGTGATGTCCGCCTCAGGTGCCCAAGCTGCTTCAGGTCAGCGCGGACTGCCGTTGGCTGATGCCGGTGCTAATGAAATCACGGATGCATACGTTCGAGTCGAGCACCCGCAACGTGCCAGAACGAGCGTGAGTGATCTTGGCCGCCAGCATCGACGATGCGCTCCAACACGGTCAAGAGCGAGTTGCGATCTCTGGGCACGGCCACTACCAGCTGAGCACCTACACTCGGCCCGAGACTTCGCTCGGGCCACAGGTCCTTCGAGCAGCGCGCTGGCAGGCCCACTCCAAGGAGTGCCCACAGGTGTGAATGGTGCGCGCTGGCAACCGAGGGTGCCCGGTAATCACGGGTCAGCTGATCAACTGGGCACCCAGCCAGAAGATGGCCAGCGAGCCAGCCAAGACCAATAGCGCCAGAACTCGCGAGATGATCAATGCCAGCCTGGCACCCCACCGGCTGGTCAGTACGTGCAAGGCGGCGGCCACCAGCACCGCTCCTGCCAGGGCGGTCTTGATTTCCAGCAACCGGGGCCAGTGAAGCCGGAAGGCCATCAACAGGCCCGAGACGCCGATCAGCAACCAGGCCACCAGGCTGACCGACGCGAACGCCCAGCCCAGCTGGCGCACGAACTCACGGAAGCTAGGACGGGGCAGGCTCCGAGCTGCGATCAGCACCCCTGCGCCCAGCGTCACCAGCCCGCCCAGCCACGTCGCCGAACCAACCAGATGCAGCCAGACCAAGAAGGTCATGACGCCCCACCCGACTCCTTCAGCTGGCCAGAAACCTGGATCTCGAAACGGCGGCCGCTGACCTGGTCGGGACAGATCAGCCGCAAGTGATCACGGCGGCCAAGACCCATGGAGGCAACAGCGCATTCGCGGGCCCGCTGAGAGCAGCTGTCTACGGTCTCGGTCATCTCGTGAGCCATGCCCTTGACCTTCACACTCCAAGCCGTCCCACTTGGGGCATCAACGTGGTCCACCTCGAACGCCACATGGGACATGAGGCATGGGCCAGCTTGCCTCCAGCCTCGGTACGGAAGATGCTCAAGTCATCGGCAAGGCCATAGTTGACTGGCAGGATCTCAGGTCTGCCCTCGACTACGAAGCCTAGCCGGCGGAAGTTGCACACTCCTCGGTACTCAGCTCCTCCAGATCTGGCCAGAGTGGCTGGCGTCATCCTCGATCGTGGCTTGCTCGCCTCCTGATTATCCGGCCCCGGCCCGCGCCAGCATCGCGCTGTAGCGTCCGGCTCGACCTGCAAGCTCGGCCGGAGTCCCTGCTTCCACGATACGGCCCTCCTCCAACACCAGGATTTCATCCATCGTCTCCAGACCCCGCAGGCGATGACTGATGAGCAGCAGAGTGCAGCCCTCGGAGGCTACCAATATGTCTGCCAGCAGTCGGTCCGCGGTCTCTTGATCCAGGTTGGCAGTGGGCTCGTCCAGGATCAGGATGGGGAATCGAGCTAGAAGGGCCCGAGCCAACGCCAGCCGCTGTCGCTGGCCGCCCGAGAGCCGGTCACCGGCGTCACCCGCGCGTGTCTGCCAGCCGTCGGGCAAAGTGCGAATCCAATCTAGCAGGTGGGCTCGCGCCGCTGCCTCCTCGACCTCCCCCAGGGTCGCGTCAGGCCTGGCCAAGCGGACGTTCTCCAACAACGTGGTGTCGAAGACATGAGCATCCTGAGCGCAAAGTCCGACCAGCCGACGCACATCCTCCGGACGGTATTGCCGCAAGTCATGCGCCCCGAGTAAGGCCCGCCCTCGATCGAGATCGCGAAAGCGGACCAGGACATGGGCCAGCGTGGTCTTGCCAGCTCCACTGGGTCCGACCAGGCCCATCCGTCGGCCCACCTCCAGGCGCAGACTCACACCGGTCAGCACCCAGTCCAGGTTGGGCCGGTAGCGCAACCAGGCATCCTCCAGAGCCAGGGTATCCAACCGCACCGGTCGCGGCCGCTCCGGCTCCCGAACCGGGGCGGGAAGTTCGGTGACGGCAGAGATCCGCTGGCTAGCCGCCCGTCCCCGCTCCAGGCACCACATGCTGTCCGGCACAGATCGGGCGATGTCGAAGACCACCAGCGTGATCAGCCCCAGGCTGGCTAGCCAGACACGCTCGACATGACTTGCCGCAACGGCCACCGTCAGCACGCTAGCGCAAGCCACTCCTGCGGCTCCAAGGACGGCTCCGTCCAGGCCGCTGGCCAAGGACGTCAGTCGGCGACCGCTTCTCTCCAGGGCTTGATCTAGTCCGGCAAGCCGCCGCACAAGATGCTGACCACGCCCCAGAGCCACCGCCTCCTGGGCTCCGGCCAGGAGCTCGACCCAGGCCGATGAGAGCTGCCCTCGTGTCGTAGCCTGACGCCGCCAGCCGGCGTGTGCCCGGACTCGACCCAACCAGGCCAGACCAACCGGAAACACAAGGAAGACCACCACCAGCACCAATCCGCTGTACAGGGAGGAGCTCAGCCCGATGGCAACCGCAGCTCCCAACATCAGCACCAATGAGGCCACCGCCGGCGGGATCAGACCCCTGATGAAGACGTCCTGGAGAGCTTCCACGTCACCTACCAGCCGAGCCAGCACATCCCCCAGCTGGGGCTCGCCCAAGCCTGCGGGCAGCAAGGGCTCCAGCCGGCGGTAGAGCCAGACCCGAATCTGGGCCAGCAGGCGGAAGGAAAGATCATGCACCACCAGCCTTTCCAGATAGCGGAACCCAGCTCGGGCCAGAGCGAAGAAGCGGACGACTACGATGGCCAACATCAGGTACAGGACGGGCGGCTTGAGGGCAGCACTTGAGATCAGGAACCCAGAGATGACCAGCAGCCCCAGACCGCTAGTCGCCGCCCCCAGAGCCAGCAGCGCCCCCACCAGCCAGCGTCCGGAATGGCCTCCGAGCAGCTTCCGAGCGTCCAGCATCTAGGCCGCCTCCACTGTGGCTGCGACTCCACCCAGGCGGACCACCCGCCCGGCCCAGGCGGCGCACCGGAGGTGATGGGCAGCCATCACCACAGTCACCGACGGCAAGTTGGCCAGCAGTCGGCCCAGCCTCTCTTGGGCATCGACATCCAGATGGGCGGCTGGCTCGTCCAGTAGGAGCAGCCGCGGTTGGCGAACCAAGGCCCGAGCCAGAGCCAGGCGCTGGCGTTGACCAGCGCTCAGATACTTGCCGCCTTCGCCGACCTGAGTCTCGGGGGGCAGATCCAGCCCGACTGCCTGCAGAACCCCGGTCACCTCGGCGTCAGTGGCACCTGGCTTGCCCCAGCGCACAGTCTCCGCCACAGTTCCGGCAAACAGGTACGGCCGCTGCGATACCCAGCCGACTTCCGTGCGCAATTTCTCCCATGAGACCTCCTCGGCCGGTCGTCCACCAATGGTCAGCCGTCCCTGGGTAGGGGTCACCAGGCCCAGCAGCAGTCTCAGCAAGGTGCTCTTGCCGGATCCGCTAGGACCGACCAATAGCACTCTGTCACCCGGCTCGATCCTGAGGTCGAGGTCTTGGAGCACCAGACCCCGGTCATAGCCCACCGACACCTGCTCGAGGCAGATGGGATCACAGTTGAGATCCGGCACATAGTCACCATCTGCTGCCGGTACCATCTCGTCCAGCAGGGCCAGGATCCGCTGGGCAGGCGAGAGAGCTTCCATGCTGGCGTGGAACTGCGACCCCAGGCGTCGGAGAGGGAGATAGACCTCGGGGGTCAGGACCAGTATCCCCAGCCCTGTCTCGAGCGACATGGTGCCTTGGTCCAGACGCAATCCGATCGCCACCGCCACGAGAGCAGTGCTCACCGTAGCCGCCAGCTCCAGGACCAAAGACGACAGAAAGGCCACCCGCAGGGTCGCCATGGTGGTCCGGCGCAGGCGGTCGGTAACCTGGGCCACCACCTCCTCCTGGCTCCTCTCCCGCCCAAACAGGCGCAGCGTGGGCAGGCCTCTGACCACATCCAGGAAGTGCCCGCCCAACCGACTCATGGCCTGCCATCGGCGCTGGGTGGCCTCGCGAGCCCCGAGTCCGATCAGGAGCATGAAGACCGGGACTAGAGGCAAGGTGACCAGCATGATCACGCCCGAGACCCAGTCCTGCGACATGACCCAGATCAGGATCGCGGTCGGCACCGCCACCGCCATCATCAGCTGAGGCAAATAGCGGCCATAAAAGGCGTCCAGGACCTCCACCCCCTCGGTTAGCAGGGTGGCCAGCTGGCCATGACTCTCTGCGGCCAGCCTGGTGGACCCCATAGCCAGCACCCGCCGGGCCAGCGCCAGACGTAGGCGGCGACGGACCCTTGTCGCCTGGATTTGGCCACCCACCCCGGTGACCCAGACCAGCAGACCGCGACCGGCCAACGCGGCAGCCAGACCGATCAAGGGCCAGTGCAAATCAGCCAAGCTCGGGTGTTGCCAAAAAGCGACCGCCACCACCCTGGCGAAGAGCACCGCCTGGGTGATCAACAACCCGGCTTCGGCCAGCCCCAGCACCACCACAACCGGGAGGTAGATGTGCCAGCTGCTCATGGCCAGCAAGCGACGCTGGGTCGACCTCATGTGGCAGCTAGATCTTCGCGCCGAATGCGCCGTCGAAAGACCCAGTAGGTCCAGCCCTGATAGAGAAGGACCAGAGGGGTGAAAATCAGAGCCGTGATAGTCATCACGGTCAACGTGTAGGGACTGGATGAGGAGTTCCAGATGGTCAGACTCCAGGCCGGGTTGGTGCTCGAGATCAGCACCCGCGGGTACAGGTCGAGCATCAAAGTGGCAACAAGCAACACGATCGAGAAGCCACAGACCAGGAAGGCAGAGAGATCCCAGCCTACGCGACGCAGCCAGCCTACCCCCACCATTGCCCCCAGGCAGGTGAGGGGAACGGCATCCGGCACGATACCCTTGTCATGTCTGACCACTGCGTTGACGAACGACCAGGTCAGGAAGATGAATAGGAGCGCCAAGGCGACCCACCAGGCCCCGGCGGCTGCCCGATGGGCTCGATCTCGAATCGCCCCCACGGTCTTGAGTGACAGGAAGAGAGCACCATGGAGGGTAAACAGTGACAGGGTAGTCAGACCACCCACCAGAGCATAGGGTCCCAGCAAGTCGAGCGGGCTGCCAGTGAACTGGTGCTGGGCATTGATGGGTACCCCGTTGACGAAATCGGCAAAAGCGACTCCCCAGAGCAGGGCTGGGATCAGGCTGCCCGCGAACAGGGCCCGGTCCCACCAGGACCGCCAGACCGGATCTTCCAGCTTACTCCGGAACTCGAAGGCCACCGCCCGAAAGATCAGAGCCAGCAGGATCAAGAACAGGGCCAGATAGAACCCGCTGAACAAGGTCGCATACCACTGTGGGAAAGCTGCGAAAGTGGCACCCCCGGCCACGATCAACCAGACTTCGTTGCCATCCCAGAAAGGGCCGATGCTGTTGATCAGGACCCGCCGGTCGAGATCGTCGCGGCCCAGAAATGGCAGCAGGATGCCCACCCCGAAGTCAAATCCCTCCAAGAAGAAGTAGCCCATCCAGAGCACTGCGATCAAGGCGAACCAGAGGCTGGGTAGGTTCCAGAAACCTTGCATGGACCCCTCCTCAATAGCTGAAGACCGGGCCCGCCTCGGCTTCGGCATCCGACTCACGGTCTGCCAGTTCGCTCTTGGCGTAGCGGAGCATCAGCCAACCATCGACCACCGCCAGCAGGCCGTAGACCAGGGTAAAGCCGCTGAGGCTCAGAGCCACCATCCAAGCCGGCATCCGAGGAGAGACCGCGTCAGCGGTTCTCAGTAACCCGTACACCGCCCATGGCTGGCGGCCCATCTCGGTGAAGATCCAGCCCGCGGTGTTGGCCAGGTAGGGCAACGCCACCGACCACATCGCGATTCGGTTGAAGCGAGTAGCGCCGGCCAACTTGCCCTGGCGAAAGAGGACCAGGCCCCAGATGGCAAGCATGGCCAGAAGAAAGCCGACCCCAACCATGATGCGGAAAGTCCAGTAGGTGATGGGGATCACCGGCATGTAGTCGCCGGGGCCATATAGACGCTCTTCCTGAGCCTGGACCTGGTTGATGCCCTGCACTTCCCCATCCCAGGTATTGGTCGCCAGCACGCTGAGTAGATGGGGTAGGGTGAGGTTGAAGAGAAGCCGCTTGCCGTCGGGAGTCCCGATGGCAAAGAGTGAGAACTCGGCTCCCTTCTCGGTCTGGTACAAGGCCTCGGCTGCCGCCATCTTCATCGGTTGTTGCTGAGTCATGACTTGAGCCTGGGCATGGCCACTCAGGATCACTCCCAGACTGGAGATCAGGGTAAACACCAAGCCCAGAGCCGCGGACCGCTGAAACAGTTCGACTCGGCGGTGGCGTAGCAGGTACCAGCCGCTGACCCCCAGTACGAATAGCGAGCTAGTGAGCAGGCTAGCCATCACCGTGTGAGGGAAGGTAACCGCCAACGTCGGATTGGTCAGCACCGCCCAGAAATTGGTCATCTCGGCCCGGCCGCTGGCCTGGTTCAGCCGGTAACCCACTGGGTGCTGCATCCAGGAGTTGGCGGCCAAGATGAACAGGGCCGAAAGCACCGTACCGGCCGAGACCACCCAGATGCAGGCCAGATGCAACCCCCTGGGCAGCCTTTCCCAACCGAAGAGCCAGAGACCGAGGAATGTCGACTCCAAGAAGAATGCCAGCAACCCCTCGATCGCAAGCGGAGCACCAAACACATCTCCTACGAAGCGGGAGTAGTTGGACCAATTCATGCCGAACTGGAACTCTTGTACAATGCCAGTCGCCACTCCCATGGCGAAGTTGATGGCGAAGAGATGGCCGAAAAGTCTGGTCATGCGAAGATCGCTGGCCCGATCACTCCGATAGTAGAGCGATTCCATCACCGCCACCAGGAAGGCGAGACCGATGGTGAGAGGGACGAAGAGAAAGTGGTACACGGTGGTGATTCCGAACTGCCATCGAGCGAGAGTCAGCGTGTCCACAACACCCACGCTACGAGTTGGACCTGGACCTCGGTAGGGGCGACGGTCCTGTTTTCTGCAGGACCTTGGTCCTAGCGCCGGGCCCCTCACCCCAAGCCACGCGACTGGTTCTGGCCCTGCTGGAGAGTCGAGTCTCGACTGACAAATCCGAGCTTGCGGAACCAGAAGGTGCCGTCCTCTTCAGCGCCCGGAGCTGGCGGGTCAGGTCGCCGGGGAGCTCATCGATGGGCTCGCGGCGGCAGAGCCGCCTGCGGCAGGCAGGCGTCGGTCAGGTGCGGCCGCGGCCGCTGGGCGGCAAGCGGCGGTGGGAGTTGGAGCAGCAGGCTGCCATCGTTCCGGCTGTCGTTGCCGGCGGTGGTGACGGGCATCATCACCCCGGCCTCATCGTTCCGGATGAGGCTCCAGCGAAGGTCGGCTGGTGTCACCGGGTCTTTCTCCCCAGGGCCACCGGTGCCACCTGTGGCATTGTGAGCGGGGCCAGCGACTCCCGGCCCAGGTGGCGCCCTCCGACCGTCCACTGATCACTCTGCCCCGCCAGGACGGCTCCAACCAGCCGGATGAGAGGCACCCCCAACGAAACTCGTTCCGATGGGGACCGCCGATGATGGTAGGGCACGTGGGGAAGATGCCGACCACGTCGGCGCGTCGGCGGAACTCCCGGTCCAGCCGCTCCGGGGGGTTGTTGGACCAGATCTGGAGCCAGCGGACCTGGTCCGGGGCCACCTCGGCCAGCGCCTCGGCTGCGGTGGGGAAACGGCTCTCGAGCTGCTCCACGACCCGGCCCAGCCGGGCCGTGGCGGGGGCCCTGATCAGGCTGGGCGAACATGAGGTGGACCAGGGTGGCGACCAGGTCCTGGGCCGACCGCGTGCTGCGGCTCAATTCGACCACTTGGTCGGACGCCTCCGAAACGGGTGGTCAGTGGGTCGGGTTCGATCGAACCAAGTGGTCGTAGTCGAACTGGGCGGCAGCCTGCACTCCCGTGCAGCCGCGAAGTTGGATCGCTGCCAGGTGTCGTGGCCCCTAGCCAGTCCGACTAGACACTCGACCTCTCGATCGCCGTACAGCCGATCGGCGGAGCGCTCGACCCCCTTGTACCGCCAGCTTCGCTCCCGAACCTCCGGTGATCCAGGTGTGCGGAAAGCTTCTGGCCCCCTGTCTGAGCCGCGGCGAGACCCAGCGCCTCGCCAGCGAGAGAGGTGTGAGGGCATCGAGAAACCGACCGACGCTACCGGCGGAGCGCGACCGCGGTCCCGCCTCGGAGGCCGCGGTCACGCCCCGGCTCCTCGACGCCAACCTCAGTAGCCGCTCGGGGTCTTGCAACTGAAGTTGGACGCCAGTTGCCTCGTGTCCTTCTTCTGACAATCGGGGCAGGCCGGCGGATCCTGCTTGAGTTTGTCGTGCTGGCTAATCGGGACGCTGACCTCAAAGCGCTTGCCGCAGGCCTGGCATTCGAACTCGTACACGGCCATGGGCCACCTCCACAGGTGCCTTATGAAGTGCGACCAACCAAAAGTAGACGCGACCGATGCGGTCGCCGTCAACTCCCGCTGCCATGGAGGATGCGGGCCGAACGGCCAGCAGCATCGCATCCTACGCAGTCGCCGAACCGGCTGGGAGGCCACTCGCCACAGCGCAGGGACGGACACGCCCACTCAGACGGTAGGCGGGGCCCCAGCCCGAGTGGGTCGCAAGCCCTCCCAGGCCCTGGCGATCCGGGAGGGACGTCCGCTGCGCACGCGGAGCAGCCGGTACATGGCCAACGCGCCCAGGACCAGGATGATCAAGGTCAGCAACCCGTGCCAGAGCAAGATGGCCCCCGTAGCGGCCGGGTGGGAGAGTCCGAGGGAGGAGAGCAAGAAGGTTCCCGCCGCCTCCAGGCTCCCGACGTAGCCGGGAGCAGCAGGCAGCAGATAGGTGTAAAGGAGGGTCACCTGGGCCACGATCGCCGATGCCAGCGGCACCGCCAGCCCCAGCGCCCGGAAGAGCATGGCAAAGGCCAAGCCGTCGAGGAACACGGCCAGCGCGGTGGTGACCACCACCCCCACCAGTCGCCGACCGCTCGTCGCCCTCAAGCCAGATCTGAAAGCAGCGCCCTGACGCTGCAACGAGTCCCGCCATGAACAGCGAACGAAGCGGGAAAGCGGCCGACTGCAGACCAAGCGAGGGCCGACCACCAGCCCGCCCGCAATGGCAACCAGGGTCAACAGCGCCGCGCCCAGAACCGCCACCAACGCCGGCAGCGAGGGCAGTTGGGTGTCGATCGACGTCCAGCGCAACACCGCGCCCGCGCCCAGGACGGCTGCCACTCCGCCCAGATCGAACGTGTGATCGACAACGATCAAGCCCAGCCCGATAGCAGCCGCCTGACCCTGGCGCTTGACCAACCACCAGAGCCTGAGGCCCTCGCCGGCCCGTACCGGAATCGCGTAGTTGACCAGCTGGGTGGATGCGTTCACCCACAGGGCCTCCAGGATCCCCACCTTGGTCCAGCTGCGGAGTAGGAGGGCGAACCGGCCGGCTCGCACCACCTGGCTGAGCACGGTCAGGACCACGATCGCAACGAGAGGGCTGAGGTGTCGCGGATCCGTGTGCTGGACCACCTGGGCAATGGGCACGCTCCGGAATACCAGGTAGAGCGCAACCAAGCCAAAGGCGGTGTTGGCCGCGCCGCGGAACCACTTGGTGTTCCAGGCGGTCTGGACGAGACGGCCGGTGCGAGAGCGCAGCTGATCGGGTCTCACGGCGCGTACGAACCGGTAACGATACCGGCGGGCGGGCAGGTTACGCGAGTCCTTGGACGGATGGGACGGATGCGATCAGGCAGCCCCCCGCAGCGCCTGGATCTCGCGGTTGACCGCTAGCCGCTCCAGAGCCTGGACCTCGATCTGCCGCACCTGCTGCAGGGTCAGGCCCAGCCGCTGGGCAACCTCCCGGAGAGTGTGGGGCCCGTCCTCCCCGTCCAATCCGTACCGGAGGGCCACCACCCGCCGTTCGAGGTCGGGCAGCGCTGCAACCGCCTGGTGCAGCTTCTGCTCGCTGAGGCTGACGCTGACCATTTCCTCCGGCCCCGGCCCGCTGGCAGGGAGCAGCTCCCCGAGCGCAGTGTCGACCTCCTCCCCAACCGGCCGGTCCAGGCTCGTTACTGCCCGGGCCATCTGGCGCAGTTCCTCGATCCGGCGCACCGGTACCTCGAGGGCCTCGGCCAGCTCCTGGTCGGAGGGGATCCGCCCCAGCCTGCCGCCGAGCTCTTGTTCCGTACGCAGCACCCGACGCTCGAACTCAAGCACGTTCTCCGGAATCCGGATCTCTCGGGTCTTGCTCGCGATCGCGCGCTGGATCGACTGGCGCACCCACCAGGTGGCATAGGTCGAGAACTTAAACCCTCGGCGCCAGTCGAACTTGTCCACGGCCCGGATCAGGCCCAGGATTCCCTCCTGGATCAAATCCAGCAGGGTCAGGCCCAGGCCCTGGTAGCGCTTGGCAATCGAGATCACCAGCCGCAGGTTGGAGTTGATCATGCGATCACGAGCACTCCTTTCCCCTCGTTCGATGCGTTGCGCCAGCTCTACCTCCTCGGCCGCCGTCAGCAGTGGGAAGCGCTCCACTTCTTGGAAGAAGAGCTGGAGGGCATCGGTGGTGGCGGACGCGATCTCGCCGTTGCGATAGCCGGAGGCGGGGACTTGGTCCCGTCCGCAATCGTCCCTGACCTCGATGCCGCGGGACCGGATCGCCGCCTCCAACGTACGCACCGCCTCCTCGTCCGGCTCCAGGGCGTCTACCACCTCCTGGACCTCCGACAGGGTGAGGCAGCCTTCCTCCTCTCCCCGCTCCAGCAGGGCCTGCGCCTCAGGGCCCAGCAGCTCGCCCTCGTCCCGACTCACACAGCCCTCTCAGGACACATGAAATCCCACCACACGATTACCACAGGTGATTGTAGGCAGGGTATCACGAAGAATCTGTCACCCCGGCGTCTCAGCCCCTCCGACCGGTTCGGCTGGCGGCACGACGGCGGCCACGCCGACGGGCGTCGCTCCGGTGGGGAGGATGGGGCGGACGCTGCAGGCTCTCCCAAGAGTCGGGCAGTGCCGCCAGAGCGGCGACGTAGCGGGCATGGTCGTAGCGACGCCCCTCCTTGAGGACTTCCCATATGTGCTCGACCGCCACCGAGCCCAGCATGTGCAGGATCTCGTGGCGCTCGTAGCCCAGACCTTCCAATCGCCGGGCCGTCTGCCAGACTTCCGGAGGCTCTCCGCTCCAGAGCTGATTCGCCACCACCTCGTGCATGACTAGGTGAAGGCGGGGGTTGAAGACGTTCCCGTCGATCTCCATCTCGTCGAAGTCGCGCTCGATTGCCTCACGCAGCTCCGGGTGCTCGGACAGGATCAGGAAGTAGCGATCGTCGGGGTTGGCCGGATCGAGGTACCGGAGCTCGATCGAGCCCAGGCTGCCGGTCGCCCGGGGTACCGCCCACGCTCGCCGGGCGGCCTGGTCCTCGGCCAGACGCTGGCTCATCCAGGACCACTCTAGACGCCCGGGCACAGCTGGGGTAGACGCTGGCCGTCAGCTCCAGAGGCCGTGCGGGATCAGCCCGTGGCTCAAGAGTCGGATGTACAGGTCGGTGGCCCAGACCGTGAACATGCTCACCCAGGCCCAGATGGTGTGGTTGACGTTGAGGACCGTAACCCCCTTCCAGAGCCGGTACTGGAGCCGGTAACAGCTGAGACAGTCTCTGTTACCGCCCACCAGGTGGCGGAATGCGTGGCAGCCAAAGGTGTAGGCGGAAAGACAAACCACATTGACCAGCATCAATGCGGTCCCCAGCCCGAAGTGGATGTGCCCTCGATACCAGAACGAGTTGACCATGTCCAGCCAGAGGATGGCCAGCTGAACCACGGTCACGTACATCGCGAAACGGTGAAGGTTGTTGAAGATCCAGAAGCGAGTCTCCCCCCAGTAGGTCCCCCGCGCCGGTTCGGTGGCGGCACAGGACCTCGGGTGCCACAGGAAACCGCGGAAATAGGCCTTCCGGTAGTAGTAGCAGGTCAGACGGAAGCCAAAGGGCACCCAGACCACCCACAGCGCCGGCGGCAATACGCGGCCGGCCACCTCCGGTGAGTCGAACGGGCTCAGGTAGGGACCGAAATGGGCCGGGGTGAAGTCGAAGAACGTGACCAGGATGCCGTACAGGGAGAAGAGACCCAGCCAGAAGACGACGTTGGCGGGGTAGAACCAATCGGGAAGCCGGCTGTAAGGATTCTGGAGCCCCGCCGGCCGGGGCGGTCTGGCAGCTTGGGCTACGGACACGAGCCACAGTGTAGTTCCGCAGTGGGCGCGCCGTCGCCTCGGAGCCGCCCGATCTGGGGTGGTCAGCCGCCGTCACATCTACCACACCGGCCGCTGCCCGACCGCGGCCTGCCGCGTCCCGAGGAGCGGCCGCCGAGCCTGGAGGTCGACCTCCGCCACCACCAGTGGGAGCTGAAGGAGGCATGTGATCTGGTAGCCCACACGCGAACGCCTGCTCCCCGCGGTCAGCCCGGATCTCATGTTCGGAGACCGGCGCCGGCAGGGCCTCCGACCGCTGCTCCGCCGACCGCTGACGCCAGCCTTGACGCCAACCGGGTCAGCCAGCCGGCCTCTTCGGCGGCGGTCAGGTCATGTCGGGGACGGGCTCAGACAGACATTTCCCGCAGTCGACCTAGCCCAGAGCGAGGCGGCCGGCGACGGCGTTGGAGCCCGGGTCTGGCAGGCCAGACAATGACACAACCAAATTGCAAAAGTGGGAAGGCGTCGTGCCGGAGAGGAGCCGTTCAGCGACTCCAGGAGGCTATGGTAAGCACCGGGACGACTGCTGTAGTAAGCTGTCCAAGCATCGCCTCCAGGGCCGGTGACACTGCGTCGACCCGCTATAACCGCCGTGGACACGGGCGGACAGGTGCGTTCTGCGGATCTCCCCACAGGGAACCTCCGGGGAGGCTCCCGAGTGTGAAGCTGGCCTCGCTGTCAAGATCGGGCTGTCTCCCGATCAGCATGGAGGCCTGCTCCAGACCGTGGGACGCTTCAACCCGGCCTGCGATTGGATTTGCCGGGGTCGGTAACTGTTGCTGCTCGAGCATATGATAATATTCAGATGTGAACTTAAAGGAGTGGGCGCGGCAACGGGGCGTCCACCCCGTGACCGCGTACCGCTGGTTCCGGGAAGGCAAGCTCCCGGTTCCCGCGCGCCGTGCCGGCCGGCTGATCCTGGTGGACCAGGCGCCGGTCAGTGCCGTTCCGGAGATCACGGCCGTGTATGCCCGAGTGTCCTCCGCTGACCAGCGCGCGGACCTTGCACGTCCCTATGTCGTGCTCAGCGCGGCGACCTCCATCGATGGCTACATCGACGACGCCTCCAGCACCCGGCTCGTCCTCTCCAACCCCGCCGACCTCGACCGCGTCGACGCCCTTCGGGCCGCCAGCGACGCCATCCTGGTCGGCGCCGGCACGCTCCGTCGAGACGACCCTCACCTCCTGGTGAGGTCCGCTGGGCTGCAGGCCGAGCGAGCAGCCCGCGGGCTGGCACCGCAGCCCCTTCGGGTCACGGTCACCGCCAGCGGAGACCTCGACCCCGGTCTGAGGCTCTGGCACCAGGAGGGCACGACGCTCGTCTACTGCCCGGAGGCGATCGCTCCCAGGGTCCGGGCCCGATTGGGTGATCTGGCAGAGGTTCGGGGGTTGGGGACCGTCGCGGTGGGCACGGTGCTGGGGGACCTCGGGCACCGCGGCGTCCGACGCCTGCTGGTCGAGGGTGGGACCACCATCCACACCTGGTTCCTGACCGCGGGCCTGGTGGATGAGCTCCAGCTGGCCATCGCCCCCTTCTTCGTCGGAGATGCCACCGCACCTCGGCTGGTCAACCCGGCTCGGTTTCCCTTCGACCGCGAGCACCGAATGACGCTGGCGGAGGTGCGTTCCGTCGGCGACATGGCCCTGCTGCGCTACTTGCTCACCCGCGCCCGGCCCACAGCAGGGCCACCTCCCAGACAGGAGGACCTGCGCTGGATGGAACGAGCCATCGCACTCGCCAGCCGCTGCCCTCCCTCCCCGAGGGCCTTCTCCGTGGGCGCGATCATCGTCGACCGGGAGGGCAACGAGATCGCGCATGGGTACTCGAGGGAGAGCGACCCGCACATCCACGCCGAGGAGGCGGCTCTGGCCAAGCTGCCTGCCGGCGACCCCCGCCTGCCTGCCTCAACGCTCTACTCGACCCTGGAACCCTGCGCCGAGCGCCGCTCCCGGCCCAGGAGCTGCGTGCAGCTAATCCTCGCCGCAGGGATCAGAAGGGTCGTGTTCGCCTGCCGGGAGCCGGCGCTGTTCGTCGCCAGCCCCAGCGGAGTGGAGCAGCTGGCGGCTGCAGGCGTGAGCATGATCGAGCTTCCCGAGCTGGCCGGACGGGCGAGCGAACCCAACCGCCACCTGCTCGGCCAGCTGCCCCCCGGTGGCTGAGCGTTCGCCTAGGCCTGCCCTCGCCCGGCACGCCGCGCCAGCTGCACCTCAGGACGGTTTGTCGGACCCGCCCAGAGGCGTCGCCGAGCCATCTCCTCCGCCCGGAGACGAGGTGCACGACAAGGGCCGGCGTTTGGACCGCCGGCCCTTCCGAGTAGTGGGGGAGGGGAATTCTTGCTCGCCCCTGACAGGGGAACGGATTCACCTATACCGCCGTCGCATTCGCCGCGCTAGGGGCGTTTGCCTATCGAAGGGATAGGGTCCTAACTGATCCATCAGTTGCCAGCCTCCCTCAAGCACATCCGGCGGCAGCTGCACGGTGCCGTCCCAGGCCACCACCGCGTCCTCCTCCCTCCCTCGCCCTTCGCTCGTCCCGGATGGTGATCGGCGGAGGAGGTGTCGAAGGCGAAGTAATCGGACCCGAAGCAGTAGGGGGCGGACGGGTTCTGGGGCCGGTAGATCCCGACCACCCGGAGCCGGATCGGCTCCCCTGGAGAGACCAGTCTGGCCGCCACCACGCCCCCGACCTCCACCCCCAGGAGCCGCGCCGATCGGGTGCTGATGGCGACGCGCCGAGATATGGCATGTGCAAAACCAACTCGACACCCTCATCGTGGCACTCTACGTCTAAGTCGACGATTTCTTCATCGAGCTCGGCTTCCGCCGAGGCCCCGGCCGGCCGCCTCGCCGCCTCCG
>CADDZO010000013.1 GCA_902812395.1 bacterium
GGACACGGGCGTGGGTCTCCCTTCGTGAGTTGCTCCTCATCGGGAACCTACGCCCGTCGCACGTTTACACCAGAGATTGGACGCCACCAAGCAGGCTTCGTGGGGACCCCAAGCAGGAACCCGGCGCCGCGCAAGCGGGTAAGACCGGGACCGCCACCGGGCAACCGGTGGCTGCGGGCCGGATGACTCATGCTCACTGACCCGCAACGGTGGAAGGGCGCGGTGTGGCAGCGCCAGCACGCGCATCTCGCCGGCAGGCGCCGCCGATGCCGCTGCCGCAACTCTCGACCGCTCCAGGGCACACAGGATCGGCACCGAGGCGGCACGTCACCCCCGGGTAGGCGTCGGACGCCGGCTTAGACCGGCCGAACAACCAGTCGGTGCGAGGCCAGTCACCCAATCTGTGCGGGTGCAGCCGCGAACAGCCGGCGGTGGCGACGCCAGCGCTGCGCCATCAGGGCCGATCGCGGAATCAATCCGCGATGACCTCGCCCGATTGCCTTGCCGGCGCGGCGGCGGCCCGGCAAATGCACTGCCGGTGTGGGAATCGCGCTCTGGCGGTTCTGGATTGAAACTAGGGTCGATGCCCGCGCTCCAGGTCGTCCTCGGGCTGCTGGTGGCGGTGGCGATTCTGTCCATGCTCGCCCGCCGCCTGCGCCTCCCCTACCCCATCGTGCTCGTGCTGGGCGGCCTCGGGCTGGGCTTCATCCCCCACATTCCCAGGGTCGAGCTGGCGCCGCAGGTCGTGTTCCTGATCTTTCTGCCGCCGCTCCTCTTCGAGGCGGCATGGTCGACATCGTTCCGGGACTTCCGCGCCAACCTCCGCTCCATCTCGTTGTTGGCCCTGGGCCTGGTCGCTTTCACCACCGTGGGAGTGGCGGCGGTCGCCCACACCATCATCCCCGGCCTGGGCTGGCCGACCGCGTTCGTGCTCGGGGCGGTCGTGTCTCCCACCGACGCCGTAGCGGCCACCGCGATCATGCAGCGGCTGGGGGCACCCCGCCCGGTGGAGACGATCGTCGACGGCGAGAGCCTGCTCAACGATGCCAGCGGCCTGGTGCTCTACCGCTATGCGGTGGCGGCGGCCACGGCCGGCGGCTTCGTGCTCTGGCAGGCCGGGCTGCAGTTCCTGCTCACCGCGGTGGGTGGGGTGGCGATGGGCCTGGCCGTGGGCTGGCTTCTGGCGCAGGTCCAGCTCCGGATCGACGATTCGCTGATCGAGATCACGCTGTCCTTCCTGGCCGCCTACGGTGCCTATCTGGCCGCTGATGAGCTGCGGCTGTCCGGGGTCCTGGCCGTGGTTGCGGCCGGACTCTATGTGGGCCGAAGGAGCCCCCAGCTGCTGTCCCCCAACACCCGCCTGCAGGGAATCGCGGTCTGGAACATGGCGGTCTTCGTCCTGAACGGCCTGGCGTTCATCCTGATCGGGCTGCAGCTGCCCTCCACTCTCCAGGGCCTGAACGGCCGGCCGGTGCTGGACCTGGTCGCCGTCTGCGTCGCGGTGGCTCTGGCGGTGATCGTGATCAGGATCATCTGGACCTTTCCGGGCGCGTATCTGCCCTTCCTCTTCCCCCGGGTCCGGCGCCGGGAGCGACTCCCGCCCTGGCAGAACGTGTCCGTCACCGCCTGGTCCGGGATGCGGGGGGTGGTGTCACTGGCCGCGGCCCTCGCCGTGCCCGCCATCCCCGGCACCGCCCTGCTCAGCGGTCGTGACCTGGTCATCCTGCTCACCTTCAGCGTGATCCTGGTCACCCTCGTCCTCCAGGGCCTCAGCCTGCCCCTGCTGATGCGGGTCCTGGGACTGACCGGTGACGGCTCCGACCGGCACGAGGAGAAGGTGGCCCGGCTGCGCTCGATCGCAGCCGCCGAGGCCAGGCTGGAGGAGGTGGCCGGCGAGGGCTGGGCCGACCAGGCCCAGCTGGCCTATCTCCAGGGCTACTACCGCAAGCGCCGGCTGGGGGTGGAGACCCGCTTCGGCATCCTGCGCCACGAGCACGACCCCAACGGCCACTCCCACCCCGACGGGGCCGACCATCTCGCCGACCACCAGCGCCGCGAGGAGAGCATGCGTCGGCTTCGGTTGGAGATGATCGCCGCCGAGCGGGGCGAACTGGTCAGGCTGCGCGACGCCGGCGCAATCGGGGACGACGTGCTCCACCGCGTCGAACGGGACCTGGACCTCGAGCAGTTGCACCTGGGCGAGGCCCCCGGCTGAGCGGCTTGGTGCAGCCAGAGGAGAGGAGCGAGGAGACTACTCCTGCGCTCAGGTGCTGGCGGGCAGTGGTCCCTCCGAGGAGCACACGGGTGGGCCACCGCTGCGTGGGTCGAGCCGCGGTGCGACATTCTGGCCGCCGCTCGGCAGCGGTCGAGGATGAGCTTGGCACCTTCGGGGGTCAGCTGCTTCCTACTGCACATCGCCAGGGCCACGTCGGTCCCGCGCCTCTCAGCTCAGGAGTCCAAGGGGGGACCGCCCAGCACCGCCCCGGGCCACGGTCCGGGATCGCTGGCCGGGAACGACTGCTCGCCCACTTCCCAAACCGCGTCCCTGCACACCGCCTCTGCTCTGGGAGCCGCCAGCGCAAGCTGGCGGCGGTGACAGCCGGCTCGCTCGGCAAGCAGCTCCTTCCCCAGCTTCTGGCTTGCCTGGTTGAGATCGATTCCACCGCCACCCGTCCCCGCAGCGCCTCCAGCCGCTCACGCCGTTCCGCAGATCGCTCGTCCTCCAGCCGCCGCTCGATCAGACGGCCGACCTCTGCCTCCAGTCGGCCGATCGGGAACGAGACAACCGCCGCCCGGTCCAGATCGGCGCCAGCGTCGCGCCGGAGCTGGAGCCCGGTCAGCACCGCGTCCGCGACCTCAAGGGAGCGCGCCACCGACGAGACCAGGCTGGCGTTGACATTGATCCCGTCGACCACCAGCCGGCACAGCGCCGGCACACCGCCGTCGGTGGCCGGCACCTGGACCATAACGTTCTGCCGGTCGCACTCCTGTCAGATGCGACGAGCAGCCGCGGTGCTCCGCGCGGTATCGTGGGCCAGCGCCGCCGGTATGTCGACGCTGACGTACCCATCCTCGCCCTGAGTCTCCTCGTACGTCGGCCGCATCACGTCCGCGGCCCGGCGGACGTCCTCCTGACGGAGGGCGCCAACCACGTCTGCCGCACCCCGCTCCTGCGCCAGCTGGCGAAGGTCTGCGTCGTAGACCTCTTCTTCCAGCGCCCGGGCGAACTCGGCCCGGCCGGCAACGACACCGCCGATGACCTCCTCGCGCCACGCGGCCAGGCGGCCGTCGTCCACCACGTCGCGGCTCAGGCCCTCGATCCAGACGCTCTGTCCGAGCGCACGCAGCCGTGCCGCCGGGGTCACGACCCTCTGCTTCACCATAGACCTCCGAGGAGGCTGTCGCCTTCAGGCGGCAGAGGAATCGGAGGGTTCGCTCTATGGATCATGTACTTCGAGACACGAAGCTGACGCTCGCGCTCAAGCTCGGACCTTCGGCCGACCAGCACGCCGTTCTGCCCCTGACCATGGTGCACTTCAACCAAGCCTGCAACTGGATCGCCGAATTCGCCTTGCGCGAGCCAACCGCCAACAAGATCCGACTCCAACGCCTCATCTCCGGCGCGATCCGAGCACGCTCCGGACTCAGCGCCCAGAGGGCGATCCGGGCTATCTCCAGGGTCTGCCAGGCGTACCAGCGCGACAGATCCTCCATCCCCGCTTCCGTCCGCACGGAGCGGTGCCCTCCAACCAGGGGATCATGCCCTGGGAGGCGCCGGATCATGTCAGCCTGCTGACACTGAGCGGTCGCCAGGTCATCCCCTCCCGCTTCGGCGAGTACCAGAAGGCTAGTGAGATCTACCTTGGCGGATGGGTCCACGAAGGCCACCTGTGGCTTGAGCCTTCGCAACGAGTAGAGACCCTCCGCGAGGCGTTTCAGAAAGGCGTCGAGCGAAACCAGATCGCCGTCTGGGACAATGCCCGACAACGCGCGGTGAGAACTGGTAGCACAGGAGAACCAACCGAAGAAATACCCAAGCAAGCCGATCTTTCTTTCCTACCCCGCCAACTGGGACGACCTGTCGGAGGAGGAGAAGCGGGCGGCGTGCATGGAGATCGCCAAGCAGATACAGAAGCACTTGGGGATCGAACCGACCAGCTGATCGCCGAGCTGGGAGCCTGGCAGCGAAAGGCCCTCAAGGCGGTCAAGCTTGGCAAGTCTGCTGACGTGCGCTTTGAGTCGACGCTCGTTCCCGACTTCGTCCCCGCAGGGATCGCATCCGTGGCCAGGCGGACCTGATTCTGCGACCCAACGTGTTCTCCCTGTACGCCATCCGCCCCTGCCGGTGAGTTCCGGACTCCCTCGGCATCGACCTGGACATCGCGGTCAGATCCCCGGCCGTCAGCGTCGGTTCCAGACTGACACCAACTGCTTCATCGCCAAGCGTTTCGTCGCCAAGACGAAAGGCACGTCGAACGGGATCGCCCTGGAGGACCTCGTCGGCATCGCAAGCGGGGAAACGGTTGGTCGCCGGCAGGGACACGCGAACTGCAGCTTGGGCCAGCTTCGCGCCTTCATCGCGACCAAGGCCCAGGGTGCGGGGGTCCCGGTCGTCCTGGTGGATCCTCGCACTACCCTCTTGCACCTGCCTGGAGTGCGGGACGGTCGACAAGGCCAACCGCCGCTCCCAGACCGAGTTCCAATGTGTCTCGTGTGGGCTGGCTGCACCTGCCGACCACAACGCGGCGCGGGTCATCCGTGCCAGGGCTGTCGTCATGCAGCCGGAGGTCTCGGACTCCGGGAACGCCCCGGAGGCGCCAGGGACAAACCGCCTGCTTTCGCTGGCGGTTCATGACTCACCGTCTCCTCAACCTGCAGGCCGTCCGCGGAAACGACCCCCACAAAGCCAGTCGTTGACAGGCTAACACAGGAGGTGAAGGAAGAGAGCCGACCGTACCGGAGATCGGTGCCAGGCCAGCCCGAACCGCCGGGCCCCTTGCCCCCCGGCCGGCGGCGGTGGAGGACCTCGAAATCGTGGGCCTTGCAACCACACGCGGCCGGTGACCGCTCGGGCTCGGAATCCGGCGGCCCTGATATGTGGAGGAAGCCCGGCGGCCGGAAGAGGACCGCCGTGGTCCCATTCCATCCACGCTCGCTCGGGGTCACCCGCTGCTCGATGGTCGGGCCCCGCTGGAGATCGCTGCCGAGGTGCTCAACCGGTCGAGACGCCCGGTGCTGCCTCGGACCGCAAATGGACCCCCAGCAGGATGGGCGTTGGGCAACCCCGGCCGCGGCCAGGCATGGCGTTGGCCCACACATCTCCGGCCTGCAAGCGGCATCTGGAGCCTCCCTGAAGTGGGTATGCGCCGGCGTCACACCGCTCGGGTGGAGACAGAGAATGGACGCCAGAGGAACTCGCGGTAAGGCCCAGCAGGCGACGTTGACAATCGTCGCCAACCATGTTACGACGAGCATGCTCATTCTTGGCACCGGGCGCACCAGCATGCAGGCGGAGCCAATCGACGTTTCTCGTCGGCCGGCGCGGAAGCGGCCCACGCAATCCAGCTCGGCTCCCGGGAGGTGATCGGATGTTCCCAGGCAGCTTCGACTACCGTGCCCCGACCACGCTCGACGAGGCGACGACGGTCCTGTCCGAGCGGGGTGAGGAGGCCAAGGTCCTGGCCGGTGGCCAGAGCCTGATCCCGCTGCTCAAGCTGCGGCTGGCCTCTCCGGCGTTGCTGGTGGACATCGGCCGGATCCCCGGCCTGGACCGCATCGAGCTGCGGGACGGCGGCCTGACCATCGGCGCTCGCGTGCGCCACGCCGACCTCGAGCGTGACCGTCGCCTGGCCACCACCTTCGCGCTCCTGGCCGAGACCGCTCCCTGGGTCTCCGACCCCCTGGTGCGCAACCTGGGCACGGTGGGAGGCTCGCTCTGCCACGCCGATCCGGCCGGCGACTGGGGCTCGGTGATGCTGGCGCTGGGAGCCGAGCTGGTGCTCCGGTCACGGGCAGGGGAGCGCGTGGTGCAGGCCAGCAGCTTCTTCGTCGCCCCCTTCGAGCCGGCGTTGCGCCCGGACGAGCTGCTCACCGAGATCCGAATCCCCGCCCCCCGGGGCCGCTCAGCTGGCACCTACCTCAAGCTGGAGCGCAAGGTCGGCGACTTCGCCACCGTCGGCGTGGCCCTCCAGCTGGAGATGACGGACGGTCACGTCGCCCGCTGCGGAATCGGGCTGACTGCGGTCGCTCCGACCAACCGGGAGGCCACCGAGGCGGGCGCCGCCCTGGTCGGCAAGGAGCTCACCGACGAGGCGATCGCCAAGGCGGCACAGCTGGCGGCGGCGGCGGCTGACCCCCGAGACGACATCCGGGGCCCGGCCGACTACAAGCGGGACGTGGTCCGAGTCTTCGTGCAGCGAGGTCTCAGGACCCTTCGCCGGAGCCTGGAGGAGGCGCGGTCATGAGCGCGATCACAGTCACCGTCAACGGCATCGAGCACCGGCTCGAGGTCGAGCCAAGGGTGTTGCTGGTGGACATGATCCGCACCCGGCTGGGCCTGACCGGCACCCACATCGGCTGCGACACCAGCAACTGCGGCGCATGCACCGTACTCCTGGAAGGGGAGCCGGTCAAGTCGTGCACGATGCTAGCAGTGCAGGCAGACGGCCGTCGTCTGACCACCGTCGAAGGGCTGGCCCGCGGATCGGAGCTGCACCCGGTCCAGGTGGGCTTCCACGAGGAGCACGGCCTCCAGTGCGGCTTCTGCACCCCGGGCATGATGCTGGTGGCGGCGGCCCTGCTGGAGCGCAACCCGAACCCCACGCCAGAGCAGATCCGCTGGGCGATCAGCGGCAACCTGTGCCGCTGCACCGGTTACGTCAACATCGTCAAAGCGATCCAGCATGCGGCTCGGCTGCGGGCCGACGCTGCCCAGCCGGTCGCCGCCGGAGGTGCGTCATGAGCGTCGAGGTACGTCCCCTGGGCGGGATTGGGGAGTCGGTCAAGCGCAAGGAAGACGCTCGGTTCCTGCGGGGCAAGGGCAACTACCTGGACGATCTGACCCTGCCCGGCATGCTGCACATGGCCATCCTCCGCAGCCCCCACGCCCACGCACGCATCCGCGCCATCGACACCTCCATGGCCCAGGCCGCACCGGGGGTGGTGGCGGTGGTGACGGGGGAGCTACTGGCACAGCACAAGCTGGCCTGGATGCCGACGCTCTCCGGCGACACCCAAGCCGTGCTCGCCACCGACAAGGTGCGCTTCCAGGGACAGGAGGTGGCCTGCGTGGTGGCCGAGACGCGCTACCAGGCCGAGGATGCGCTCCAGCTGATCGACGTCGACTACGAGGTCCTGCCCGCCATCACCTCGCCCCAGCAGGCGATGGCCGAAGGTGCCCCCCTGATCCGCGACGACAAGCAGGGTCAGCAGGACAACCACATCTACCACTGGGAGGCGGGAGATCGAGAGGCAACCGACCGTGCCTTCGCCTCGGCGGCGAAGGTGGTACGGCTCACCACCCACTACCCCCGCTCCCATCCTGCTCCCCTGGAGACCTGCGGAATCGTTGCCGACGTCAACCCGGCCACTGGCAAGGCCACCCTGTACATGACCTCACAGGCGCCGCACGCGATCCGGACCGTGTTCTCGTTGGTGGCAGGGCTACCGGAGCACCAGATCCGCATCATCGCCCCTGACATCGGAGGTGGCTTCGGCAACAAGGTCCCCGTCTACCCGGGCTACGTTGTGGCGACCGCCGCCTCGCTGCTCCTGGGGAGGCCGGTCAAGTGGGTCGAGGACCGGACCGAGAACCTGATCTCCACCGGCTTCGCCCGCGATTTCCACATGACCGGCGAGCTGGCGCTGGACCACGACAACCGGATGATCGGCCTCCGCGTCAGCCTGCTCAGCGACAACGGCGCCTTCTATGCCGACGCCCAGCCCTCCAAGTTCCGGGCCGGGCTCTTCCACATCGTCACCGGCTCCTACGACATCCCCGCCGCCCATGTCACCGCCGACGGCTACTACACCAACAAGGCCCCGGGCGGGGTTGCCTATCGCTGCTCCTTCCGGGTCACCGAGGCTTCCTTCCTGATCGAGCGGCTGGTCACCAACGCCGCCCTGGAGCTGGGGATCGACCAGACCGAGCTGCGGCTGCGCAACTTCATCCGGCCCGAACAGTTCCCCTACCGCTCCGCCACCGGCTGGGTCTACGACTCCGGCGACTACCAGCGGGCGATGCGGCTGGCGATGGAGAAGCTGGGGTACGAGGACCTGCGCCGGGAGCAGGCCGAGCGCCGCGCTCGGGGCGAGCTCATGGGTATCGGGGTGGCCAGCTTCACCGAGGTGGTCGGGGCCGGCCACGGTGCCGAGTTCGACATCATGGGCCTGCGCATGTTCGATTCCGCCGAGCTGCGCGTCCACCCCACCGGCAAGGCTGTCCTCAAGCTGGGGGTCAAGACCCAGGGCCAGGGGCACGAGACCACCTTCGCCCAGATCGTGGCCCAGGAGCTGGGCATCCCCGCCGCCGACGTCGAGGTTCAACACGGGGACACCGACAACACCCCCTACGGGCTCGGCACCTATGCGTCGCGGTCCACCCCGACCGCCGGGGCGGCCACCGCCGTCGTCTCACGCAAGCTCCGGGACAAGGCGCGCAAGCTCGCCGCCCACCTGCTGGAGGCGGCCGAGGAGGACCTGGAGTGGGAGCGGGGCCGCTTCTTCGTCAGGGGTTCGCCAGAGCGGGCCAAGACCATCCAGGAGGTGGCCTTCGCCGCCTACACCAACCTGCCCGAGGGCATGGAACCTGGCCTGGAGGGCGTTACCTACTACGACCCGCCGAACATGACCTTCCCGTTCGGCACCTACATGGTGGTGGCCGACGTCGACCGGGGAACCGGCCAGGTCAAGGTCCGTCGGGTGGTGGCGGTGGACGACTGCGGGGTCCGCATCAACCCGATGATCGTGGAGGGCCAGATCCAGGGCGGCCTCTGTGAAGGGTGGGGGATCGCCTTTACCGAGCAGATCACCTTCGACCCCGACGGCAACTGCATCGGGTCGAACTTCACCGACTACCTCTTGCCCACGGCCTGGGAGACCCCCGAGTTCGAGACTTACGCCACGGTCACGCCTTCGCCCCACCATCCGCTCGGGGCCAAGGGCGTGGGTGAATCAGCGACGGTCGGCTCGCCCGCGGCCTACGTCAACGCCGTCATCGATGCGCTCTGGCCCCTGGGCGTCACCAACATCGACATGCCAGTCACCCCGGACAAGGTCTGGGCGGCGCTGCGCGCCAGGGGGGTAGGCGAATAGCCGACGAACTCATCGAGCTGCTGGCCGAGAACGCCCGGACCGGCACGCCCTGCGTGCTGGCCACGGTGGTGCGTACCCAGCCCCCGGCTTCTGCTCGGCCGGGTGACAAGGCCGTCATCGCGGCCGACGGCCGGCTGCGAGGCTGGATCGGCGGCAGCTGCGCCGAGCCCCTGATCCGGCGGGAGGCGCTCCGGGCGCTGGCGGCCGGCGCTTCCCGCCTCGTCCACATCGTTCCCGAGGGCACGCCGGTACCGGCCCCCGAGAAGGGCGAGCTGAGCTTCGCCACCACCTGCCCCAGCGGAGGCGGTCTGGACGTCTTCCTCGAACCCCGGCTCCCCCGGCCGCTGCTGATCGTCTTCGGCGCCTCTCCCACCGCCCATGCGCTGGTCCGGATGGGACAGGTGGCCGGGTTCCGGACCTGCGCCGTCCATCCGGGCGCCAGCGATGCCGAGTTTCCCGACGCCGACCTGGTGTTGCCCACCCTCGACCTCGCCCCAGCCGCCCCCGGCCCCGACTCCTGGGCGGTGGTGGCAACCATGGGCCACTACGACGAGGATGCCCTGGAGGCGGCATTGCGCCATCCCGACCTGGACGTGGCCCTGGTCGCCAGCGAGCGGCGCGCCCGGGCGGTGCTGGCGGCGCTGCGATCCCGAGGGATCCCGGAGCAAGAGCTGGCCCGGGTCCGCTCCCCGGCTGGGCGACGGGCAGGTGGTCAGGCCGAGATCGCGGTGCTGGCCCTGGCCGAGGTGGTGGTCCGGCGGGCCCAGCGCCGGCCTCGGGCCGAGCCGGCCGGCTTCGCCACCGACCCGGTCTGCGGCATGGCGGTGGAGCTGGGGGCGCCCCACCCCACGACCGCCCACAGCGGTCGCGACTACCACTTCTGCTCCTCGGGCTGTCGGGAGCGGTTCGAGTCCGACCCCACCCGCTACGCGGCATGAGCGCCTCGTCCGGGCTGGTGCTGGCGGCCGGGTCCTCGACCCGGATGGGCCGGCCCAAGCAGCTGCTCCCTTTCGACGGGCGCCCGCTGCTGGAGGTGGTGGTCTCGGCGGCTTGCGCCTCACGCCTGGACCAGGTGGTGGTCGTCCTGGGCGCCAATGGGGAGTTGATCCGGTCTCGGGTCGAGATGGGACGGGCACGGGTGGTCGAGAACCCGGAGCATGCGACTGGGATGGCCTCCTCGCTCCGGGCGGGGTTGACAGCCCTCGGGCCCGAGGTGGACAGGGCAGTCGTCATCCTGGGCGATCAACCCCTGGTCACCGCCGAGCTGCTCGATCGGCTCCTCGACCATCAGCAGGCCTCCGGGCGGCCCGCCGCCGCCCTTGACTTCAACGGCCTCCTCCACCCACCGGTGGTGCTGGCACGCGAACTCTGGCCCGAGCTGGCCCAGCTCCGGGGCGATGTGGGTTGCCGGGCCCTGATTCGCGCCCGACCGGACCTCGTGGCCAGGTTGCCAGCGACCGGCTCGCACCCCCTCGACATCGACACCCCGGAGGATTACCAGCAGCTCTCCGCCCGATGACCCGGCCGGGGACCGGGCAGCGGCCGTCGGTCGACAGCGGCGGCGCTGGTCCCCCGGCCCCCGGTCAGGGCATCCGGACCTGACTTGGGCAGGCACAACCGCGGACTCGGGCAGTGCCGGTCACGAAGGAAGTTCGTGCCTGCTCGCCCTGGCCCCAAGGAGTCCGCACCCCGCTGGTGGGCGGCGAAGACGACCACGGCCACGGCCGCTGCTCGACTCCGACCCCACCCGAACCCCGGGGAGCGGATCAGCCGCTTTCCGACCGCGTGGCCATCGGTACTGCGCGGTTGGCACGGGGAACTGTGCCCCAGGTCTAGCTGGGGTCGATGTTCCAGACCTTGGAGACCACGACCGCGGGCGTCGTCCCTCCCGCCCCAGATGGGGCCGGTATCGTCGTTGCAGGGAACCTCGCTGGCCTCGACCTGCCTGGCCCATACAGGGGGCGGCACTGGCTGGCCTGGACGAATTGACGTCCACGGGGAACCGCAGATATGAACGGGAGCAACCGCAGATATGAACGACAGTTCGCGTGCACCTGACCGCGGCTTGTACTACCGGCGTGGCAAATGGTTCAGCCAGCATCTCATGAACGGCGCCGTGGCGGGACTGACACGGCTCGGCCTGAGCGTGTGGGGATCCCGCCTGCTGCGGGTCCGGGGGCGCAAGAGCGGTCGGCTCTTCACCACACCGGTCAACCTGCTCACGATCGAGGACAAGTGCTATCTGGTAGCGCCGCGTGGCCACACCCAGTGGGTCCGCAACCTCCGCGCGGCGGGCGGTGGCGAGCTGCTCCTGGGCCGGAACCTCCAGCCGTTCACCGCAACCGAGGTGCCGGAAGAGCAGCGGCCGCCCATCCTCCGCGTCTACCTGCGCCGCTGGGGGTTCGAGGCAGGAGCCTTCTTCGCTGGAGTGGGGGCGGACGCACCCCAGGACGAGCTGGCGCGGATCGCGCCGGATCATCCCGTCTTCCGCCTGTCGCTGTGACCTCGCCTCGGCCGTCGGGCGGCCACCCGTGGACGGCCCGGTCGAGATCAGGACGCCGGTACAGTCATCCAGGTCTGCCGCCGTGCCAGGGGCCGGTGGTGGATGCGGGAGCTTCCTCTCAGTGTCGTCCTCCACCTCGGGGGCCTTGGACCGGTAGGGGCCCGAGCTGTGGACCGGGGCGGTCGGCGCGGCGTGCGGCGGTCCCGATCCATAGAATCGCCAGCGGCGGATCGGCCGCCAGGAGGTCAGCGAAGAGCACATGCGACGACTGTTGGTGACAGGCGGTGCCGGCTTCATCGGGTCCAACTTCATTCGGCACTGGCTTTCCGCCCATCCCGACTCGTCGGTCCTCAACTACGACGTCCTGACCTATGCCGCCAACCTGGCCAATCTGGCCGACGTCGAGGCCCGGTTCGGGGATCGGTACCAGTTCGTGCAGGGCGACATCGCCAACCTCGAGCTGGCCCGCCACCTGCTGCGCTGGTTCCGGCCGGATGCGATCGTGAACTTCGCTGCCGAATCCCATAACAGCCGGGCGGTGGTCGATCCCCAGTCCTTCTTCCGGACCAACGTGCTCGGCACCCAGTCGCTGCTGGAGGCAGCGCGCACGGTCGGAATCCGCTTCCACCACATCTCCACCTGCGAGGTCTTCGGCGACCTCCCCCTCGACTCGCCGCAGCGGTTCGACGAGGACTCGCCGCTACGACCCCGCACCCCCTACAACGCCTCCAAGGCTGCCGCTGACCTGGCCGTGCGGGCGTACGCGGAGACCTTCCGGCTCCCGGTCACGATCTCGGTCTGCTGCAACAACTACGGGCCCTACCAGTTCCCGGAGAAGCTGATCCCGACCTTCGCCATCCACGCCCTGGAGGGCAGGCCGCTGCCCCTGTACCGGAACAGCGATCATCGTCGTGAGTGGCTGCACGTGCTCGACCACTGCCGGGCGGTGGAGGCGATCCTGCTGCGAGGGACCCCGGGCCGCACCTACAACGTCGGCAGTGGGGTTGAGGTCTCGGTGGAGGAGATGGCCGACACCGTGCTCGGCATCCTGGACGCTGATCCCGGGCTCAAGACCTACGTCCCCGACCGGCCTGGCCACGACCGGCGCTACCTCCTTGACTCCACCCGGCTGCGAACCGAGCTGGGCTGGCGGCCCCTGGTTGCCTGGGAGCAGGGGATCCGCGAGACCGTGCTCTGGTACCGGGACCACCCCGACTGGTGGCGTCCGTTGCTCGCCCGACTGGCGGTGGACGAGAGCGCCTGGGAGACTGCGGTCGAAGGCGGGTCGGAGAGGAGTCTTTTTACAGCTCGATGACAGGCTGGGCGGGGTCGGTGTCGTAGCGTGGTGTCTCCGAGAGAGGGCTCCGTACAGGACAAGGCCACGATCTTGAGCTCGAATAGCCACACACCGGCGATCGGTCCCGGCCGCCGGCGCCTGTCGACCCTGGTCGGCGTCGCCATCGGGTTGGCCGTGCTCGGCCTGCTGATCTGGGTGACCCATCCGGTGCGGATCTGGGATGCCCTCCAGGAGGTCAGGCTTCGCTACCTGGCCGCCGCCATCCTGCTCAACATCCCCGTGCTCTGGTTGCGGGCCGAGCGGGCCCAGCTGATGCTGCGACGCCTGGGCTGGCGGGTGGGCATGGGCCGGCAGCTGCTGATCCAGCTGGTGGGCCAGTCCTCCTCCACCCTGACCCCGGCCGGGAGCGGCGATGCCATCCGTGCCTTCTTCTGGCGACGGGACCACGAGGTCCCGCTGGGGAGCGGGATCACGGTGGTGCTGATGGACCGCCTCTACAGCTTCGTCCTGCTCGCCGCCGCCGGGCTCGCTTTTTCCGCCCCCTTCCTGTGGTCGGAGCCGATCGCCGGGGTGGCGACGGTGGCCGGGGTCCTGCTCGGAGTCGCCTTCCCGTGGGCCCTGGCCCACGTCCCGGAGACGATGCAGCGGGACCTGCTTTCGGCCCTGGCTCGGATCCCGCTGGTGGGGCAGTTCGCTCGCCGCCTGGAGGAGCCGCTCAACGAGCTCCGCTATCTGGCCGCATCCCCCACACTCATGGCCTGGTTCGCCGGCCTCACCCTGGCCACCTTCCTCGTCTCGGCCCTTCAGGTCTGGCTCTTGCTGGCCGGCGTGGGGACCGCCGTCGCCTTCTGGGCCAGTATCGGCTCCTATAGCCTCTCCCAGTTCGGGGGCATCCTGAGCACGCTTCCGTTCGGGTTGGGGCCAGGGGACGTCCTGCTGGCGGCGCTGCTGGCCCGGGCCGGGGTGGCGCTGACCGCCGGCATCTCGGCCACTGTCCTGTTCCGGGCCGCCTCCACGCTGCCTTTCGCGCTCGGGGCCATTGCCGCCTACCTGGTGCTCCAGCGGCGGCGAGCCTGGATCAGGTCACCCGATCCGCAGCCGGTGGAGGTGGACTAAGGCGGTGCTGCCGGAGCGGGTAGCGGTTACCGGGGGCGCCGGCTTCATCGGCTCCCACACGGTCGAGCGCCTGGTCGCCGCCGGGTGCCAGGTGCTGGTCATCGACGACCTCAGCCACGCCTGCGAGTGGCAGGTGCCGCCCGGGGCCGAGCTGCTGGTGGCCGACTGCGGTTCGGACCAGGTGGCAGAGGCGCTGGCTTGTTTCCGTCCCCAGGCAGGCCTTCACCTGGCCTGTCGGGGCGGGGTGCAGCGGGCGCGTCGGGATCCGGGCAACTTCGTCCGCAGCAGCGTGGCCAGCTCGGTTGCCGCTTTCCGCGCCCTGGCCGTGGCCGGGGCCGGCCGGATCGTCACCGCCTCCTCCGGCGGGGCCATCTACGGGCAGCCAGCCCGGCTGCCCGCCAGCGAGCGGACGCCCCCGGCGCCGCTGTCCCCGTACGGCGCTTCGAAGCTGGCCGAGGAGGGCTATCTGGCTGCCATCGGGCGCGAGTATCGGTTGGCGACGCTGGCGCTGCGCTACGGCAACGTCTACGGCGAGCGCCAGGACGGCACCGGCGAGGCGGGCGTGGTCGCAATCAGCTGCACCCGTCTCGCCGCTGGCCAGCGCCCGGTGATCAACGGCGACGGCGAGCAGACCCGGGACTTCCTCTACGTCGGCGACGTGGCCGCGGCCAACCTGGCTGCGCTGGCGTCGCGGCGCACCGGGGTGGTCAACGTCGGTACCGGACGGGAGACCAGCGTCAACCGGTTGGTGGGCATGCTGGTGGAGCTGGCCGGGGGCGAAGGCCCTGACCACCGGCCCGGCCTGGCCGGCGAGGTCCGCCGAGTCTGCCTGGACGCGACCCGTGCCCGACGCTGGCTGGGCTGGGAGGCGGGTACAGGGCTCGAGCTGGGGCTGCAACGAACGCTCGCCCACTTCCGAGAGCGAGTGGCGTCGGCAAGCGGGGCCAGCGGTTAGGTTGGAGGGCAACAGCATGAGAGTGATCGTTCTCGGCGCCGACGGCTACCTGGGCTGGCCGACCAGCATGCATCTCTCGGCAAGAGGCCACGACGTGGTGGCGGTGGACAGCCTGGTTCGGCGCCGCTGGGACACAGTCTGCGGGACGCACAGTCTGCTCCCGATCGCGCGCATGGAGCGGCGAGTGGCGAGGTGGAAGGCCGTGACCGGCCGTACCATCGAGTGGGTCAAGCTCGACCTCCGCAACCGTGCCGATCTGACCGAGCTGATCACCCGCTACCGGCCCGATGCCGTGGTCCACTTCGCCGAGCAACGCTCGGCGCCCTACTCGATGATCGGAGCGGCCCAGGCGGTCGAGACCCAGTACAACAACGTCATCGGCACGCTGAACCTGCTCTTCGCCCTGCGGGAGTCGGCGCCCACTTGTCATCTGGTCAAGCTGGGCACCATGGGTGAGTACGGGACCCCCAACATTGACATCGAGGAGGGGTTCATCGAGATCGAGCACAACGGCCGCCGGGACCGTCTCCCCTATCCCAAGCAGCCTGGCTCCTTCTATCACCTCTCCAAGGTCCACGACAGCCACAACATCATGTTTGCCTGCAGGATCTGGGGACTGCGGTCGACGGATCTCAACCAGGGCGTGGTCTACGGCGCCCAGACCCCTGAGACCGAGCTGCACCCCGAGCTGCGCACCCGCTTCGACTACGACGACATCTGGGGTACCGTCCTCAACCGCTACTGCGTCCAGGCCGCGATCGGCCGACCGCTGACCGTGTACGGCAGGGGTGGCCAGACCAGGGGTTTCATCGAGATCAGGGACACCGTGCGCTGCATCGAGCTCACGGTCGAGAACCCGCCTCAACCCGGCGAGTACCGGGTCTTCAACCAGTTCACCGAGCAGTTCTCGGTAGGCGAGCTGGCGGAGCGGGTCCGGGCGGCGCGGCGGGTCCACGGGCTGGAGACCAGGATCGAGCACGTCCCCAACCCGCGGACCGAGGCCGAGGAGCACTACTACAACGCCAAGCACCAGAAGCTGATCGACCTGGGGCTCCAGCCGCACTACCTCCAGGACACCCTGATCGAGAGCGTGATCCAGCTGGTGGAAGCCCATCGGCACCGGGTCCGCCCGGAGACCATCGATCCGCGGGTCAGCTGGCGAGACGGCGCCAGAGGCCGGCTGGCGAGGCCGAAGGCGCGGCGGCCGGCGGCGGCGGGCTCGGCCGCCTGATACCGGGCCCGCGCGCCTCCTCCCTCGTCCCCCAGACCGAGACGGACCCTGGCCGGACTGAACCTCCCCACGGCTAAAAGCCGGGGGTTCTGAGGAGAACCATCGCCGCCTTTCCTCGGCTCTCGCCCCACACGCTTGCGCATGCGGCGCTCCCACATCCGGGGCCACGGCTTGGGCTGTCCCCCTGCTGCGGGCGACCCGCTCTTCCTCCAGGGCGCGGCCCCGAAAAAAGAGGAGGGGCGAAAACGCCCTTCCACTCGCAGGTTGGGTAGCTTGGCTCTTCGCCGCCCGCGGGAGCGGTTCTGCACCCTGGCCAGCGCTCACGCGCCAAGCCCGCGTGGAGCTACCCAATTCGAACAGGCGGCTTCTCCCCAGCGCGGAAGCGCGGGGAGCGCCGCCGAGATTCTTGGTCATCCCGACGGCCCATCGTCTTGAGGCCCGGGCGAGCACCATCACCGGCGCGCTGGCCGCCCGGCCACAGACCGGAGCTCAGCCGAAGAGCAGGCGGAGCCGGAGGAGTACCAGCTCCTTGATCGCCCGGAGGATCGGGATCAGGCGCCCGCCAGACCGCCGGCCCAGACGCCGCGGGTGATGCGGCACCGGCACCTGTACGATCCGGCCGCCGTGGCGGCGGACCTGGTAGTAGAGCTCGGCGTTGATCAGGGCGCTGTGCGAGCGCAGCTGGAAGCGAGCGAGGGTCCGATCGGTGCGCATGATCTTGAGCGCGCAGTCGACGTCGCGGACCGGCAGCCGGAAGAGCAGGACCACCAGGTTGTTGAACACCCAGCTGGTGACCGAGCGCATCCGCGGATCCTCACGGCTGGTCCGCCACCCCGCCACCAGCTCGGCCTCGGCGAGATGGGGGACCAGCAGCCGCAGGTCGGCCGGATCGAGCTGGCCATCGGCGTCGCAGAAGGCGGCGTATTCCATCTCCACCGCCCGGAGGCCATCGCCGACCGCAGCCCCGTAGCCGCTCTTGCGCTCGTGCCGGACCACCTTCAGGGCCATCCCCAGCTCGGCCGCCAGGGCTCGGGCCACCTCGCCGGTGCCGTCGGTGGAGCCATCGTCCACCACGATCACTTCCGAGCGCTCGGCCAGATCCTGGAGCACGGCGTGCACATGAGGCAAGAGCCAGCGCAGGTTCTGGCTCTCGTTGTGCGCGGGCATGACCAGGCTCAGGCCGCTGAGCCGAGGGGTCGTCCTGGCGTCGGTGGCGGGGGCCGGACCGCTGGCGGCCATCAGAGGCCCTAGCCTACCTTCTCACTGCCGAGGAACCGGCTCATTTGCGAGGAGAGGTGCCGGCCACTCGCCCCCTTCCGCAACACCAGCGCCTCCCCCCTGGAGCAGACAACCCCATAACCCCGGCCCAGCGCCTGCCGAACCAGGTCGCGGGTCTCGGCCTGGATGGCCGGGTTGGGCTCGGTCAGCGGGTCGACCGCTACCCAGGGCTGACCTACGTGCGGGGGCAGGATGTAGATCTGGCTGCGCATGGCCAGATGTGGGACCAGGAAGTAGGACGCATCCACCGCCGCGCCGGTGGGGATGGTGGCCAGGCAGGCGTTCAGCTGGGCCACCTGCCGCCCGGCCAGATAGGTCGGCCAGGCGGCGAAGGGCCGAACCACGAAGAAGCTCATCCCGACGTTGATGACGAGGACGGCCAGCGCCCCTAGCCCGGCCAATCCCGCCAGCAGGCGGCGGGCTCGCATCCAGGCGAAGAACTGGGCTGCGGAGAAGGCGAAGGTCGGCCCGAAGATCATCGAGTACTGGAAGCGGGGGGTCCAGAGATTGGGATCGACCGACCAGAAGCGCTCCAGGAAGCTGGGGATGGAGATGAGCGAGATGGGCGTCAGCAGCGGGACGGCTCCCCAGGACGCGATCAGAGCGGCGATGGTCTTGGTCTTCTCCAGCGGGTGGAACAGCAGTTTCAGGCTCTGCAGCGGGTGGGTGAGGACGTGGACCAGGGCCGGCAACGGGCTCGGGCCCAGCTCGTCGTAGTACCAGTGCCGGTAGCCCACCCCGGAGAGGGCAGGGAGGATGAAGTAGTAGGTAGCCACGAAGTAGGCGGCCGAGATCGCGGCCAGTGACAGGCCCAGGCGCCAGCGGCGCTGAAAGATCGCGATCACCAGGCCCAGGAAGAGGAAGGTCAAGGACACGTCCTCGCGGGTGAGCAGGCCGACCACGGTCATGCCCCAGAGCAGGGCGTTGCGACGGGTGAGGGTGGCGTAAAGCGCGAGCGACAGCGCCAGGACGGCGAAGGCGACGTGGTGGAAGTCGAACGCGACCCCGGCCAGGATGCCCCAGAACAGCAGGTGGCTGAGCTGGAGTGCGACCGCGGAGAGGTAGCCGAGGCGAGGCCTGGCCCAGACGTAGACGGGCACGCTCGCGCCCGAGAGCAGCAACGCCTGCACCACCAGCAGGTTGCGGGGGTCGTGCCAGATCCAGTCGGCCGGGGCCAGGATCGTGAGGATGGGGTCGAAGTGATCACCGAGGTCGTTGGGGATGCCGAGGACCGTGTTGGGGATGATGGCGAGGTGGCTGTAGCCCCAGATCGCCTGGGCCTGGATGGCCAGGTCGAAGGCGGTGCTCCCGTAGTGGGCGTAGCGATAGAAGGAGAGGGCGCAATAGAAGACGACCCCGGCCAGGAAGAGGACCATCGGGGTCACCCACCGGACCAACGCTGTCGGCTTGCGCTCCTCGGCCAGGAGCCGGCTGACCATGCTCTGCCTCGACGCGACGATCAACTGTGGCTCCCTCAGCAGCTGCCGGTACCGTCGGCGGCCGGCGAACCGGTCCGAACGTAGACCTGGTCAGGGTACATGCTGAACACCAGCTGGTAGCGGCTCTGCAGCAGCCCCTCGATCGAGGGCCAGTTGGCGACCGCATCGTGGGAGACCACGATCACGGTTGGGTCCAGCGCCTCGACCTGGGCCAGGGTCCGGGCCTCGCCCTGGAGCACGACGTCGTTGTAGATGGGGGCGGTCCGAAGCCGTACCGGGATTCCGGCCAGCAGGTACACCCAGGCGTCGCTGGACCAGACCACGGTCCGGCAGCGGTTGAGACCGTACTCGCGGAGGAAGCCCGCCACCGCCCGGTCGGCAGGCGCCCGCTGGTCCAGCACGTCGAGCGTGCTCGAGCCGGGCAGCCGACCGGTGGTCACCGCCTGGCCATACCAGCCTCCGTAGGCCTGGACCACCTTGGCGTCGGCACCGCTCACCCCAGCCAGGATGGTGAGGATCACGGCCCCCGCCGCCAGTCCGGCGTAGCGGACCGGAAAGCGCCGGGGGTCGAGCGGCAAGGAGGCCAGCGTGAGCACCGCCGGGGCCAGAGCGGGGGCCAGGAAGTGAGGGTAGGGACGATGGGCGATCGCCGCCACTCCCAGCTCGGCCGCAGCCCAGACCCAGGCCCCCCAGACCGGGGCCGACCGCCGCGCCACCAAAGCCCCCGCGGCCAAGCAGATCGCCGCCAGCGCCAGCAGGGCGTAGCCTGCCGGCCCGGGCGAGCTGCTGGCCGCGTACCCGACGTAGAAGCCGACCAGCGCGAAACGGACCGCCCCCACCCCGGCCAGGGCCAGGGAGGGGACCAGCCAGGCCGCGGTGGTGGCCGCGACCGCCCCCGAATAGACGGCCAGCTCCCGCCAGCGCACCGTCGGGCTTATGAGCATCACTGCCCCCAGAGCGACGGCCCCGGCCAGCTCGGTCTGCTGGTACGCGATCGCCATCCCTGCCAGCACCCCCGCCACCACCGCCCAGGCCCAGCGCCACCAGACGCCGGCGGCATCGGCGGTCAGGCGGACCAGGAGCAAGGCCCAGGCCCAGGCAACCGGCGCCAGCAACAAGCTCTCCGGGACCACCAGCTCGGCATCGAACCAAGGCAGGCCCAGGAGCAAGGCCAGGGCACAGGCCGCAACTAGGGCCCGCACCCGGCCCAGCAGCCGACGCCCGGCCCAGACGATCCCGACCAGGGCGACCAGGCCGCTGAGGAAGGTGAGCGCGTGCAGGCCCGCCTCGCTGGTCCCGAACAGGCGCAGGGGTACGGTCAAGGTCCAGATCTGGAGCGGAGGCTTGTTGGTCCAGGCCTGCGAGTAGAGGACCCTGCCGTGCATCACCGCCCGGGCGACGGTCAAATACCCGGCTTCGTCCGTATACCAGTGGGGCTCGAAGAAGGACGGCAGGCGGGCCAGCGCATAGAGCACGAACGGCACCACCCAGACCCAGCGGTGGCGGCGCCGGCGACCAGCCATCGAGCCACCCGCACCCGGCTCCTGGGCCTGGGTCCCGCGCCGCCGCTTCATCTCCACTTGCAAGCTCGCCAACCCTCGACTCCGGTTCAGCCTATTCCTGCCTGGCCCCCTCCCACGGATACCCCAACGCCGACCGCCGAGCTTCTACCCGCATCTCAACTGTTTGTAAGAAGGCCCCCCAAGCGCCGACGCCGCGCGCGACCGGGGCCGCCGCGATGGTGGCACCCCGGGGCAGGGATCGCTGACGGCTGACCCCGGCCGGACGAGGCGAGGGCACGAGGGTGCCCTGGGCCGCTCTCGATCCCGGAGGCAGGGGCTATCCGGCGACTGGGGCCCGGGAGGCGACCTCCGCCTGCTCGGCGCCGATGTAGCCCTGGGAGACCATCAGGGCCAGCACCTCCGCCCGCCGGGCCCGAGCCAGGACAGGGTGGACCAGAGGATCGTACAGGCTGGGCGCCTGGGGTAGCCCGGCCAGCATGGCCGCCTGGGCCAGGGTGATGTCACTTAGAGGGCGGTGGAAGTAGACCTGGCTGGCGGCGGCGGCACCGTAGGTGCCGTTGCCCAGGTAGACCTCGGACGCATACGCGGCCAGGATCTGCGCCCGGCTGAGGTGGGCCGAGATCTTGAGGGCGAGCACGATGTCCTCCCAGCGGCGCCAGGGGGTGCGGTCGGTCCCGTTGAGATAGACGTCCTCGGCGAGCTGCTGGGTCAGGGTGGATCCACCCTGGCAGGCACAGCCATGCACCAGGTCGTAGAGCGCAGCCCGGGCCAGCGCCCCGACATCCACCCCATTGTCGTGGTAGAAGTTCTGATCCTCGGTCGCGACCAGGGCCTCGGCCAGGATCCGGGGGACCTGGCCCGGGGCCAGGGTGGGGGCGTCGTGGGCTCGATCGATGGCCCGGACCCTGGCCAGGAGGTCGGCCGTGGAGGGTGTGACCGTCCAGCTCACGGCCAGGAACACGCCCAGGAGGGCGACAAGCCCGGCGCCGGCAACGGCCGGCCACCTCCAGCCCGTCGATCGTTCCTCGATGCGGCCAAGGGTACGGCGGCCTCCGGACGCCTCCCGGCGGCACCGGTCAGGCACCCGCTCAAACCTCGGTGCCCGCGCCGCTGGCGATCGGGGCCGAACCGCGCACGGCCGCCAGCAGGGCCGCGGCCACCGACACCGCCGCCAGGAAGAACGAAGCCAAGGCCAGCCCCGCGGAGTGGTCAGCAAGCAAGAAGTAGACGAAGCTGGTGGCAGCCAGCCCCAGGGAGGTGCCCAGCCCCCTGGTCATGTTCAGCATGCCGCCCGCCACCCCGGCGTGGGTGCGAGGGGCGCTGCCCATGATCGCAGCGTTGTTTGCCGGGGTGAAGATCCCAAGGCCGAGCCCGATCACCGCCAGCTCGACCACCCTCTCCGCGTCGCCGTCGTGGACCACCGCCAGGGCGGCGAAGCCGACCGCGGCCACCGCCATCCCGGTCATGGTGACCGGGCGGGCACCGAGCCGGTCGGCGGCACGGCCGGCGAAGGGGGCAACCAGCCCCAGAGCCACGGGAAGCACCGTCAGCTCCACCCCGGCCCGCGCGGCGCCGTAGCCGAGGGCGTGCTCCAGGTAGTAGGGGATGACGTAGATCACCCCGAAGGTGGCCAGGTAGGAGAGGAGGCCGCTGGCGATCCCGGCCGTGAAGGTGAGCTGCCGGAAGAGGGCCAGGTCGACCATGGGCGCGGCGGTCCGCCGCTCCCGAACCATGAAGCCTGCCACCAGCAGGGCGGCCACCGCCAGGAGACCCGCGATCCCCACCGTCCCCAGACTGCTGGCGAAGGAGAGGACCGCCATCACCAGCACCACCGCCGACATGAACAGACCGGCGCCGAGCCAGTCGAAGCGCTGGGCCGGCGCCAGCTCGCGACTCCGTGGGAGGAGGAACCAGCCCAGGGTGATCCCGATCAGGCCGGCCGGGACATTGACGAAGAAGATCCAGCGCCAGCCTCCCAGCCCGATCAAGAACCCGCCCACCGACGGGCCCACCGCCAGGCCCACGGCCTGCGCGGCACCCTGGACCCCGATGCCCCGGCCCAGCCGCGATGGGGGCATGGCGTGGGTGATCAAGGCCACGCTGTTGGCCTGGAGCATTGCCGCCCCCACCGCCTGAAGGACCCGCGCCGCGACCAGGATGCCTAGGTTGGGGGCGAACCCGCAGAGGGCGGAGCCGACGATGAAGACCCCGAAGCCGTAGGTGTAGAGGAGCTTGCGCCCCGCCATGTCGGCGAAGCGGCCGATGGCGGTCACCGCCCCCACCAGGACGAGCAGGTAGGCGATGCCCACCCATTCCACCGCTCCCGAGCTCGTGTGCAGGCTGCGCTGCAGGGTGGGCAGGGCCACGGTCACGATGCTGGCGTCGAGCTGACCCATGAAGGCACCGATCGAGACCGTGGCCACCACCAGCCAGGGCGCCCAGGAGAGCCGTCGGATGGCCTCTGGCCGGCCGGGCTCGACCAAAAGCCGCCGCCAGAGTGGATTGTCGGCACCCATCTCTGCTGCTAAGGATGCGACGCAGGGGCGATTGGGAGCGCAGGTGGCCTGACCAGTGGTCCCACCTGAAGGACAAGACCCCACGTCCAGGGCCGATGCCGTAGGCTTCCGCCCCGTGCATCCAGGCGGACATTGCTGTGCCCGGAGGGGGGAAGAACGGTGACCCACACCCTGGTCAGCCTAATCGAGTCCTACGGCCTGCTCGCGGTCTTCGTGTTGATGCTGGCCGAGAGCTGTGGCGTCCCGTTCCCCAGCGAGGTGATCATGCCCGTGGGCGGGTTGCTGGCCCTGGCCGGCCACCTGAACCTGGTGGCCGTGATCCTGGCCGGGACTGCTGGCAACGTGGCCGGCTCGCTCATCGCATACGGCCTGGCCGCCCGCTTCGGGACCCCGCTGCTGCTGGGGCCGGGACGCTGGATCGGCATCTCTCCCCGACATCTGCGCCTGGCCCAGGGCTGGTTCCGGCGCCGCGGGCTCTGGGCGGTCCTGGTCGGCCGGGTCCTACCTGTGGTCCGCACCTACGTCTCGTTTCCGGCCGGCCTGGCCGGGGTCCCGCTGGCCGCCTTCAGCGGCCTCACCGCACTCGGCGCCTTGCCCTGGTGCACCCTTCTGGCGCTGGCCGGCTTCGTGCTCGGCTCCGAATACGGACGAGTGGCCTCTCCGATCGAGCGGGCGGCCGAGGCGCTGGCAGCGGTGGTGGCGCTGACGGTAGTGGTCTGGTACGTGCGCGGCCGGATCCGCGGCGAGCTCCTGGACGAGGCTCCATCCCGCCGCCAGGGCTGATTCCGCCTCCGCTGTCAACTTCCCGTCTCTCGGCCCTCCCCGGGCGTGCACAATTACGAGTGGGCTCGCCCCGATCCTTCCGACCCGGGTGGTGAGGACGGGGCGGGTATCTCGGGGTTGAGAACCCAGCGGGAGGAAGTTGGCCATGCCCAAAAGGAGATGGGCGCTGTTGTTGCTCATCATCCCGTTCGTCTCCGTCCTGTACCCGGACTGGTACTCGCGCCTGCAGCCCGAGCTGGCCGGCATTCCGTTCTTCGTCTGGTACCAGTTCGCGATGGTCGTGCTCGGCGTGATCATCACGATCGGCGTCTATGCGCTGGAGGCAGCGAGGCAATGATCCGCGGCGACGAGCTGGTCGTCTTCGCCATCCTGTTCGTAGGCGTGGCTGCCACGGGCTTCCTGGCCTACCGCTGGCGCCGGGCTGACCTGCGCAGCCTCGACCAGTGGGGCCTGGCCGGACGCACCTTCGGCACGGTCATCAACTGGTTCTTGATGGGCGGTGACCTCTACACCGCCTACACGTTCATCGCGGTGCCGGCGCTGGTCTTCGGCAAGGGCGCGATCGGCCTGTTCGCCATCCCCTACACGATCATCGTCTACCCGCTTGTGTACGTGGTCATGCCCAAGCTGTGGCGGGTGGGCCGGCATCGGGGCCACGTGACCCCATCGGACTACGTGGCCGACCGCTTCGATAGCCGGCTCCTGGGCCTCCTGATCGCCATCACGGGGATCGTCGCCACCATCCCATACATCGCCCTCCAGATGTTCGGGATCGAGGTAGTGCTGGCCCAGATGGGGGTTCCGGTCGAGGTCGCGCTGATCGTGGCCTTCCTGATTCTGGCCGTGTTCACCTACCTGAGCGGCCTCAGGGCCCCGGCCATGATCGCGTTCGCCAAGGACGTGCTGATCTGGAGCGCGATCCTGGTGGCCGTGATCTACATCCCGATCCGGCTCGGCGGTTACGGCAACATCTTCGCCCACGTCCCCACCAAGCTCTCGATCCTCTCCTACAAGAGCTACATGCCCTATGCCACCCTGGCCTTCGGGTCGGCGTTGGCGCTGTTCCTGTACCCGCACGCGGTCACCAGCGTGCTGGCCTCCAAGGACGAGAAGGTGATCAAACGGAATGCCGCCTTCCTGCCCGCCTACTCGTTCCTGCTCGGCCTGATTGCGATCCTGGGCTTCATGGCCATCGCCGCCGGGATCCACCCGGCCAAGCCGTACCTGGCCAACGCCGCCGTGCCCGAGCTGATGGCGAGCATGTTCCCGGGCCCCTTCGTCGGCTACATCTTCGCCGCCATCGCCATCGGCGCCCTGGTGCCGGCGTCGGTGATGTCGATCGCCAGCGCCAACCTCTTCAGCCGCAACATCTATCGCGAGTTCTTCCGGCGGTCCGCGTCCGGAGCCGAGGAGGCCACCGTCTCCAAGATCTTCTCCGGACTGGTCAAGCTGGGAGCGCTGCTGTTCATCCTGTTGGTCCCGACCACCTACGTGATCAACTTCCAGCTGGCCGGCGGGGTGTGGATCCTGCAGACGCTGCCCGCGGTCTTCCTCAGCCTGTACGTGCGCTGGCTGGACCGCTGGGCGGTGGTGGCCGGCTGGGCCGTGGGCATGGGGCTGGGCACCTACTGGCTGGTGCAGGAGAAGTTCGCTGCCTCCACCTTTGCCCTCTTCGGCCAGACCAACTACGAGGTCTACATCGCGCTGGCCGCCTTCATCGCCAACATGATCGTGGTCGTGGGCGGCTCCGGGATCGCCCGGCTGGTGGGGGCGGGGATCCGCACCCGGCTGACCGAGGCGGACTACGAGGTGGCTCCGACCGGAGCGTGAGAGGAACCGAGCTGGGGTGCCCGCTGGGGGGCGCCCCAGCTCCACCCGGGTGGAATCACTCATACGCGGCTGGGGGGTATCGCGGATCCGGCGGTCTTGAGCCCCGGTCAAGCCCGCGGCTAGCCTGGACCTGGGCGGAACCGAGGTCCACAGGTCTGCCGCGGGTGCTCAGATGACCTACCTGATCTCACCGATCTTTCCGACTCCCGTCTCCCCCAACGGGTGGGACATCTACCACCTCTACCAGATCATCAGCATCCCGGCGGCGGTGGTGTTCGTGGTGGTGGAGGCCCTGCTGGTGATCGTCGTGATCCGCTTCCGCCGCAGCCGCCAGCCCAAGGGCTACGTGCCACCCGAGATCCACGGGCACGTACCGCTGGAGGTCACCTGGACGGTGATCCCGCTCTTGATCGTGATCTTCATCGGGGTCCTTTCCTTCCGCACCCTGCAGAAGGATTTCCTGGTCAGCAACGACACCATCGCTCCCACCCGGGGCAGCAGCTACATGACGCTGACCGTCGTCGCCCATCAGTACGGCTGGGACTATCGCTATCCCCAGGGGTTCACCCTCGACCAGGAGGGAAGCGCGACCGGCAACGTGGTTCCGCTGGTGGTCCCGGTGGGCGAGCTGGTTCGGATGAAGATCACCAGCCGCGACGTCATCCACTCCTGGTGGGTACCGGCCCTGACCGGGAAGACCGACGCCGTCCCCGGCTACTACAACTTCACCTGGTTCAAGATCTCCCATCCGGGCGAGTGGCGGGGGGAGTGCGCCGAGCTGTGCGGGGCCGGCCACTACACCATGCAGATCCGGGTCAAGGCGGTGCCGATGGCCCAGTTCAAACAGTGGGTGGCCCAGCAGCTGGCCGCCCAGAAGCACTCCGCCTCGACCGCCTGACCGCCGGCAGCCGCGCCAGCGGATGGCGAGGTCGGTATAAAAACCGACGGGTCGGTTTATTATGGGATCGTGCCCAGGATCCCTCAGCAGCGCCGGGACGACCAGCGGCAGCGCTTCCTGGACGCCGCCTGGCGCTGCGCGGCCCGCAAGGGCTACCGGGACACGACCGTGGACGACGTCTGCGAGGAAGCCGGGCTCAGCAAAGGTGCCTTCTACGGCTACTTCGACCACAAACGGTCCCTCTTGCTGGCGCTCCTGAACCAGGAAGCGGCTGCAGTCGACGAGCTGATGGACGACCTCACTCGCTCCGAGCCGAGCAGCTCCCGCCGGCTCAGGCGGTTCGCCGAGTCAATCCTGCAGCGAGGGGCCGATGCGGCCCAGGTGCAGGTGAGGGCGGACCTCTGGGAGGTGATGTCGAGTGAGCCCGCGATCCGGGAGCGCTTCGTGGCCGTCATCGAACGCCGCCGCCGGGTGCTCCGTGGCTGGGTGGAGGAAGGCGTCCAGTCGGGCGAGCTGGTAGAGATCCCCGCCAATGCTTTCGCCTCGCTGCTGCTGGCGCTGGCCGACGGCCTTCTCCTCCACCGCGGCCTCGATGCCGACGCCTTCCGCCTCCAGAACATTCGCGCCGCGATGGACACGGTCCTGGCGGGGATCGTGCGCGAGTGAGCGCTGCCGACACCAGACCGGTTGCCGCTCGCCCGCTGCCCATCCCAGCCCGGGCGCTGGAGGCGCTGCGCTCCTCGTCCCCAGGGCTCATCGTCCTTGCCTTTGCCGTCGGGGTCAGCGCCGGCGGCGGGGCGGTGGCCTTCCGCTACCTGATCTTCGCCTTCACCTGGATCTTCACCGGCTCCTTCAACTTCGGCCAGCAGGGCCGGGTGCTGAGCCCTCACTTCCCCGGCCTCGGCGCCTGGTTCATCGTCCTGGCCCCGATCCTGGCCGGGCTGGTGTTCGGCCCGATCATCGCCTTCTTTGCCCGGGAGGCGAGAGGTCACGGCGTGCCCGAGGTGATGATCGCCGTGGCCGAGAACGGGGGTCGGATCCGCCCCCAGGTGACGATGGTCAAGGCTATCGCCTCTGCCCTCTGCATCGGCGGGGGCGGCTCGGTTGGCCGGGAGGGTCCCATCGTTCAGATCGGGTCCGCGCTGGCCTCCAGCCTCGGCCAGCTGATCCGGATGAGCGAGGCGCGGCTCCGGATCATCGTCGCCTGCGGGGCAGCCGCGGGCATCAGCGCCACCTTCAACGCCCCCCTCGCAGGTGTCTTCTTCGGGTTGGAGCTGATCCTCCGCGAGGTCTCGGTGGAGGCCTTCATCGCAGTACTGGCCGCCTCGATGGCGGCCGACGTGGTCGGCCAGGCCGCCTTCGGCCGCCAGCCCTTCTTCGCCGGCCTGCCCATCGTCCACTTCCCGACCCCCGCCGACTACCTGCTCTGCGCCTTGCTCGGTTTGCTCGGCGCCGGTGCCGGCCTCGCCTTCAAGACCTTCCTCTACCGCATGGAGGACCTCTGGGACCGGCTCTGGCGAGGCCGTCCGGAGTGGCTGCGGCCGGCGGTTGGCGGTCTGCCCCTGGGCCTGCTCCTCCTCGCCGTCCCCCAGCTCTACGGGGTAGGCTACCCCGTCCTGCAGCTGGCCATCGGCGGCGGCTACGTGCTCTGGTTCCTGGTGGCGCTCCTGGTGGGCAAGATCGTGGCCGCCAGCCTCACCATCGCCATCGGCGGGTCGGGCGGCGTGTTCGCGCCCTCGCTCTTCATCGGAGCCATGCTCGGGGTCGCCTTCGGGACCATCGCCAACCACGTCTTTGGCCCTGCCGCGGGCCCGATCGCCGCCTATGGCATGGTGGGCATGGCAGCGGTCTTCGCCGGTGCCGCCCGGGCGCCGTTGACCTCGACAGCTGCTGTCCTGGAGATGACGGGTGACTTCGGCATCGTGCTCCCGATCATGCTCGCGACCGCGCTGGCTGCGGCGCTCAGCCGCCGGATCAGCTACGGCACCATCTACACCACCAAGCTGCTCCGCCGCGGCACCGACGTCGACCGTCCCCGGCCCTCCACCCTGTTCCAGGTGCTGAAGGCGGCGGACGCGATGGCGTCGTTGCCGCGCACGCTCTCCCGGCCAGCCTCCCTGGAGCAGGTGGTGGCGCGCTTGGCACCCAGGAGCCAGGCCGACCGGGAGGTCCAGCCGGCGGAGGTACCCCACTTCGTCTTCGCCGACGAGACCCTGCAGCAGGCGCTCCGCCAGCTGGTGCTGTATGGACACCGTGGGCTGCCGGTTCTTGACAGGGATGGCACCACCGTGGTCGGGTGGCTGACCAACCGCGACGTGATGCGGGCCTTCGCCAAGCGCCTCGGTCAGAGCATCGCGGAGACCGATCAGGGAGCGCGGGCGGCTCGGTTCGCCATCGAGGACGAAGGGGCCGCCCGCGAATCACCGACCCCGCTCGCCGGCTACCGGGTGGTGGAGGTCGAGGTACCGGAGTGGTCCGGCCCGCCGCCGCGACTGCGGGAGGTGGACTGGCCGCCAAACACGCTGGTGGTGGCCGTCAGCCGTTCCGGCGGGAGCTTCACCCCCCGCGGGGAGACCGAGCTCCGGCCCAGGGACCGCCTGAGTGTGCTCGCGCCCGCCGACCAGAGCCAGGCCGTGCGGGAGGCGATGATGAGCCGGGCGCAGCCGTGCCGGCAGAGCCCACCACCGGAGCCAGTGGAAGCAGCGGGCGTCATCGATCCTGGAGCGCCCGGCCGATCGGGAGCCCCCGGCCCAGCAGCGAAGCCGTCGAGCCGTGAGTCCGAGACGGGACACGAGGCATCCCAGGCCCTGCCCGCGCCGCCCGGCGTCGGGGCCCAGGGCACCCCGTCGCCCCCGGGCCAGATCGCTGACGCCCCATCACAGCCGGAAGGTGAACGCGATCCTGGGGCCCAGAACCCTCGCCGCCAGGGGCAGGTGGACTCCGATGCGGCGCCCGGCGCCGAGCCGCCGGGAGCGCCGCAGGTCGACGACCGAGGGAACCGAGAGCGATCTCGCTGACCACAGCGGGGCCGGTGGCACGATCCAGGCATGGTCGAGGACATCTTCAAACAGGGTGGGCGAGTGCACCAACTCCCGGATCGACCTGCAGCCCCCGGGCTTCGAGTACGCCCAGGCTCCCCGCATCGCCTCCCTGGTCGCTTGTAGGCGGGTGACCGGACTCCGGCGAGTGGGGCATTCATGCCCGCTCCTCCCTCCCGGCACACCGACGGGGAGCGGTCCGTCGCCAGGGGTGACACCGGATCTCAACGCGAGCTCACCCACGAGCTCCAGGACGGGCAGTGGCCGTCCGGCAGCCCGGCCGGTAGGGCTCGATCCCCTCATCCTGATCCGGGCGGCGGGAGCACGCCGCCCACCCGACCGGCAGAGCGAGTGGGCCTGTCCAAGCTGGGCTACCGTCGCCCTTCCCGTCTGCCTTTCCGCGCCAGGTGGAGCTGGATGCGTCCTGGCCCGGTACACCCGAAGGGGG
>CADDZO010000014.1 GCA_902812395.1 bacterium
CTGCCCACCCTGCCCGAGGTCCTTCCACTCCGGTCGCTGCCCCAGCCCGCAGGACCGGTGGCCACGCTGGGTCTCCTCGACGATCCCGCCGCCCAGCGCCAGCGCCCGCTCCAGCACTCCTTCGCGGGCGACGGCAGCCTCCTCGTGTTCGGCACCAGCGGCAGCGGCAAGACGACCTTGATGCGCTCGATCGGAGCCTCACTGGCGCTGGCCCTACCCCCGGACCGGCTCCATCTCTATGGCCTCGATTTCGCCACCCGGGGGCTGAAGCCGCTGGAGGCATTACCCCACTGCGGCTCGGTAATCGCTGGGGATGAGCCCGAGCGGGCGGTTCGGCTGCTGCGCATGCTGGGCCAGGAGGCGGAGCGGCGCAAGGGCCTGCTCTCGATGGTCGGTGCTTCCAGTCTGGCCGAGTACCTGGCTGCTTGCTCCGGGGACGTGCTCCCCTACCTGGTGGTGCTGCTGGACGGGTTGCCCAACTTCGTTTCCGCCTTCGAGAACGTCGATCTGGGCGCCCACATCGACGCGCTGCGCTCCCTGCTGGCTGAGGGCCGGCCCCTCGGGATCTCGTTCGTGGTCGGGATCGATCGCCAGGGCTCCTTCACCACCCGGATCCAGGCCACCGTCACCCGCCGACTGATCCTGCGCCTGGCCTCGGAGGACGACTACAGCTACCTTGGCATCCCGCGCTCGGTCTATGCCGGTGCCCACCTCCCCCCGGGCCGGGGCTTCACCGAGGCCGGGATGGAGGTGCAGACACCGGTGGTAGGCGACGACGCCGCCGGCAGCGCCCAGGCGGCGGCGCTGGCCGCGCTGGGAGGGCAGCTGGCGCATCACTGCGGCCCGGTCCAGGTTCCCGAGGTGCGGCTGCTGCCCAAGATAGTCCCACGCTCATCGCTGCCGACCCCTTCCGGCCCCCTGGAGGCAGTGATCGGGCTGGCCGACCGCGACCTGGAGCCGATCCGAGTCGACCTGGCCGAGGGCCACTTCGTGGTGGCCGGGCCGCGGCGCAGCGGCCGCACCACGGCCCTCGCGACCCTGGCCTACTCCCTGGCCTCGGGGCCCGGGAACACGCGCCTCCACCTGCTCTGCCCGCGTCGGCGGAGTCCCCTGACCGAGCTCCCGATCTGGGCGTCGACCGCGATCGGCGCCGAGGCCTGCGGCCAGGAGGCACGGCAGGTGGCTGGGGCCGCACGGGAGGCCGGCACCGAGGCGGTGGTGGTGGTGGACGACGCCGAGGACCTGGCCGACGAGACCCTCCCCGACCTGGACTGGATCGCCCAGCGGGGCCGGGAGCACGGGCTCCGGCTGGTGATAGGGGTCGAGACCCAGGCCGCGCAGCGCATGTTCAACGCCTGGATGCAGCAGTCGCTGCGGGACCGTCAGGGGATCCTCCTCGACCCCGACCCGACCATGGACGGGACCTTGCTGGGCGTGCCTCGGCTGCCTCCGCGCCAGGGCGGCGCCTGGCCGGCAGGCCGTGGCTACCTGGTCAGACGGGGGGCGACCGAGCTGATCCAGGTCGCGAGCGGATAGCGCCTGCCGTCGACCGCGGATTCGACCGCTCACGGAACGCGGCGCCGGCCGGACTTCCGGAGACCCGAGAGGTAACAGCTGACTCGCAGCAGCAGCGCTCCAGCACCGGGTGCGCGGCACCTGCTCGCCGGCTTGACGTGCCCAGGGGGGACCCGTGGCGGTGAAAGAACCGGCCAGGTGAGGCGAGGCACAGAATAGGTGCGAAGCTGGCCCATCCAGAGGGGTCGCGGAGCCACGTCTGTTCGGGCCAACGTCCGGCCGCCATTCACGGTGGCGAAGGACCGTCTTCTCGCCCAACGGTGTGAGGTCAATCGAGCACCGGCTCGACCACCTTGACTCCCCACCGGCCGCCTTTCCCTTCAGCCACCGGGCGCACATGCTCCGACCTTGGCTGACCACCCCCCGGAGTCCGCTGGATCGCCGACACAAAGGGCAGCACGCCGCCTTCCCAGCCGCGCATCAGCGGCGTCCCGACATAGAGAGCGGTGGCGATGGGCGCGGCGCTCAAGACCTGGGAACGGGGTTGGGTGGCTCCCCCAACCCGGTGTCGGCCACTTCGGCCTCCGCCGGCTGCCGGTGGTTGCCCCGGGGAGGACGTTCGTTACGAGGTGTCGATTCGCTGCGCCCGAGGAGGCTGCATCAATATGGGGTCGCTCGCGTGCGCGACACCTGGGGGCCAGAAGGCGGTGGTGAATTCTCGGCAGACACGGCAGCGGAGTCGATCCTGCTCGCCCAGGACAGCATCTGGTCGCGCAGCGACGCAGCCTGGCTCTTGATCCAGGGCAGCTTCTGGCCACTGAACTGGTCGGCGTATGGGCCCTTCCAGTTGATCAGAGCCCTGTTGGCGAGCGGGACGTCTGCCTGCTGTACCAGATGGTCCAGCTGCCCGGCCGCCTGTCGCAGCGCTGCCGCCGCGGCCTTCGCCGCGCCCGGATCCAGCGGCAGGGAACCTGAATCGCTGCCGGGGATCATGCTTCACATCACCTCCGTCCTGCCCAATCGCGCCCAGCCTGGATTACGGATGTGCCCACTCCAGGAAGTCGTTGTCGATCTGCTGTTGCAGGTTTTGCAGGTGCTCGTAGGCCGTCATCGCATCCTCGAAGCCCGGGGGATTCTGGCCTGCGAACACGTACTTTCCATCGATCTGGATGTGCGCCGGGTCCTGGCTCGCCGCGAGCTCGCCCAGATACTGCTTGACCGCGGCCGAGCCCATATGCCGGACGATCGGCGGCACCACGTTCGGGTCGATGCTGACGAACTCCAGTAGGGCGCTCGTCCGAGCAGAGGCCGAGGTCTGCACGTAGCGCTCTCGCAGTTGCTGGTCGAGCTGGCTCGCCACTCCGGAGTTCACGCCGTTCTGCGCCTGGCCCAGGATGTAGCCAGCCACATCACCGATGGCTGTGGTGCCCACCACGCCCAGGACCTGGCCCACCACAGGCACCGCCTGCACGATGCTCAGGGCAACGCTGATCCCGAAAAACTCCCAACCCGCCTGCGTGTTGACACCGGCCGCCTGGAAATACGCATGATCGCGCTGGGGCAAGGCCCAGAGCGCGAATAGGGTGCCGATGTCCCGGAAGTAGGTGGCGACCTTGGCCTCATCGTTGGTGGTTGGGGCGTTTTGCACCAGCCAGCCCTTCAGCGCGTCCCGCAGCACTGCGATGTCGGCCGTGATCGGATTGCCGTCCTCGTCCACCTCAGCCATCTGAATCAGCACCTTCGCTTCCGAGTACGGCACCTTACCGTCGAACTCGCGAAAGTCCCCGATATCGGAGGCCATCAGGTGGGCGAGAGCCTGCCGGATCGGGGTATCGATGTAGGCCGACGATGCCAGCGACAGCGCGCCATAGAGGCCGAGCCGCTTCTGGTCGGTGGGATCACTGGCTGGATCACCCGCGAACGCGATGACGTTCGCAAGTGCCTTCTGTACGTCCTGGTCCCCGAAGAACATCATCTCCAGAGCGCCAGCGACCCACGGAATCCCGTCCTGCACGTGGGTCAGCCATTGGTAAGCGAAGTTGGGATCGGTACAGCGGGTCAAAGCATTCAAAAAGGCTATCCCGGCGGCAGTCGACGTGAACAGCGTGTCATCGAGCAGGTAGTGGCCGGCATGGTTGAGGAAGTCGCTGGAGTAGTTGCCGAACTGGAGCAGCTCGCCGACCAGTGTATGCTGATAGGGGATAGGCAGGTTGTCAGTAACTGGTTGTTGCACGTTCAGCAGCTGGGTGGTGAAGTGCTCGTCCCAGTCGAGACTGTTGGTCCCGGATGCCAAGGCGCAATCGAAGGTGTGCAGCTCGCCAGGGTTGGAGTCGATCTCGGAGACCGTCCAAAGCGTGAAGTACGGTCCCAGTGACTTGAAGAAGGCGGCGTTATAGTCCGGGTCATCCTGGTGCCCCTCCAGCTTGAGCAAGAGCTGCTGGAGTTCTTGCTGATTGCCACTCCTCAATGCCTGCTGGAACTGGTGCGCGAGGCTCTGGGCGTTCGGAGCAGTGTCCTGGATCAGGGCCTGAGCGATCTGGTCCTGGGTGGCCCAGACCGGCATGTTGGCCGGCTGTCCACAATTGGCTTGCAAGAAGGCATCTCCGACCCGGCCCACCCACTCGTCAATCTGGTACTTGGCGTTGGCGTAACGCTGAAGCTGATCACCGAGGTCCGGTACCTGGGGGAGGTAGGTAGGATCGACGATGGACTGGTTGAGAACGTCGATCGTCGCCTGCAAGCTGCGACCGGTGCGGATCAACGTCTCCGAGTGCAGGACAGCAGGCCGGGAATAACCAATCAGGTCCGCTGGGATGGCGGAGACGATGGGGCTTCCGTCCCCTCCGCCTCCGGCACCACTCACCCGTGGCACTCGTCAGCCCCTCGGCCAACTGTCAGGAGTCGACTCACTTCACGCCTCCGCCTCTGACGCTCGCACATCGTTCCCACAACGCATACGGAGAAGGGCGGCGGCCCCGGCGCCACCACCCTCCGCCGATCCCACCTCGCCGGTCGGTCACCTAGTACTGCGTGCCGCCGGCGGCCCCGATGTTCAGGTGCACCTGCTTCAGCCACTGCTGCAGCTGCTGCAGCTGTTGCAGGTACTTCTGATCAGCTGCCTTGTTCGATGGCCAGATCTGGCCCCGAAACTGCTGGGCGTGGCCGCCGTCCCACACGTTGGGATCGGAGAGTTGATCACCGAGCTGCTGGAGCCGGTTCAGGGATTCGGTCACGGGCCCTTGAATCTGGGCCAGCATCTGGTTGATCAGCGTTCCCGCTTGGCTGGTGGTCAGTACCCGGTCGCTCACGTCCTTTGACACTCCCTGTTGTTGATGTTGTCGTCCGGGGTGGCCGGTCTCGATCTCACACCTTGCCGGAAGCGGACTCCAAAAATCAAGCCCAGGACGCGGACAGGTGGCGGACAATGCGCTGAAGGGGCGTCTGGTATGGCATGATCCGTCCCCGGAGGTGGAGATGACCAGAGGAAGGGAAAGACTCGCCAGCTGGGGCTGGGGCGTGGCGTTGGTGGCGACACTCCTCAGCGCCTGCGGCGGTCACATCCGCACCGTCGGCGTCACGCATGTGGCGCCGACGGCAGTGACCAGCACCCCACTTCCCCAGGCACCGCTGGCGGCATGGCAGGCCAAGGGCGCCACCCAGGTCCCGCCCGCCAGCCTCCAGCGGGTGTCGCTGCAGGGGATCGAGGTCGTGAACCAGACCGGCGGTGCCGTGAGCGACGCGCAAGCCACGTCCTGGGCGCTGGGCTTTCTTCGCTCCCGGAACTACGAGCTCTGGGCGGTGGCCAACGGCCAGATCCAGTTCCTCATTCGCTCCGGACTCTCGAGCGACCCCCTGGTCCTGTTTCGGCCTGACTTCACAGCGATCGACGCTGCCCAGGCGGCCGGAGATCGGGTCGAGTGGACACCTCACGTGATCCGGCGGATCGTGGTCCGGCCGGTGGCGTCGCGCTTCCAGGCGACGTTCGCCGGGGTCGGGTTCGAGTGGACCCGGTATGCCCTGTTCCTCGACGCCTACGGCCCAGCCTATACCTACTGGGTCGCTCCCACCGGAGCTCGCCTGGTCAAGGCGGCGCTGGCTGCTGGCGCTCCTGTCCCAGAGCTGGTGGGCGGGACTTTCGTCCAGGATCCGCTCATGGGTGGCCTCTGGTCCTATGCCTCTGACTGGAACTGTGCCGACGCCGGCACCCGTCAGACGCTGGCCCCCCTCTGCAACCCATGACAGCAACACATTGCGAGGTTCCCACAGAGGAGTGATGCGGTTGCCTCTCACGCGTCCTGCACCTCACAATCTTCAGGTCGTGGGAAGGGCATGGAACCGGGCATTGTTGCCGGGGCTGGCGGTCCTGGCGCTGGTGTCTGGGGTGGCGGCCGGGGCCAGCGGTGGTCCCAGCGGTACCGCCAGCTCGTGCACCGTGGGTGTGGAAGCGGTGGCGAGCGGCGGGGGGGTCATCACCGGCGGGTTCAACGGCATCTGCCCGAGCCCGGGCGCGCCCGGCCAGCAGGGCTTCGGGTCGACAACGCCGCTCGTCCCGGGTCAGGCCTGCTCGTACGTTGCCGACGAGCCGCTCCAGTTCCGGCTGATCGGACAGTACAACAGCCAGCACGTCCTCGTCCGCTGGATCCCGCAGTTCGACGCCAGTCCGCCACCCGTCGGCCTCAGCGTGGTTCCGGCCGGCTGGCACGACCTCTCCGCATACGTGGGCGGACAGGCACAGCAGATCTATGAAGAGGCAGGGACCAACGACTTCTACATCCCCTACCAGATCAGCGGGGCCGCCAACAAGCAGGGCCAGTGCGTCGGGAGCAGGCAGACGAGCCCCTGCCGGGGGCAGGGGGCGATGCCCGGCTGCCTCTACGTCGTGCCCCAGACCGTGACAGCGTCCATCCCGGGCACAGGACCCATCACCACCACGTTCGGCGGCTATTTCCAGACGCAGGTCAAAGCCGGCATCATCAGCTCGCTGCCGGCGGCACGGAGCGTGGTCAACGTGGCGACCTGCTTCTTCGTCCACGACATGAATCCCACGCCCGACCAGAGCTGGCAGTACGTGCGGATCGTCCCCGTTCCCGGTGACGCCGAAGGCCGCTACGTGTTCTTCGTCTTCGTAGCCACGATCACCTATGACGGTACGGTATGGAACTTCGGCGATGGGACCTCGAGCGGCGTCGTTCCGGCCGACAACCCACCCCTGCCTTCAGAGTGCGACTCCGGGCTGCCGGCCGAGGCCTACATCGCACACACCTACACCCGATACGACACGGCAGGCTTCCAGGTCACGGCCAGCCAGACCTACTCGATGAGTATTGACGCCTACTGGGACGACTCGACCGGCCTGCACTCGACCCACGTTTCTGACACGACGCTGCCACAGCAGACCGCCACCATGACGATCCCCGTGTATCAGGAAGAGGGGGTTCCGGTCACATAGCGCAAAAGGGGGCACCTTCTTCTCCCGTTCCCCCTCCACCCCTCACCGCTGCGGACGATGGCAGGCGTTTGCTCCGGATCTTCAGCGGCCCAACGGGAACGGCACCGGCGCTGGGGTGCTCCCGCTGACCTCGATGGCCAGTTCCTTGCCATCGCCGTAGCGGCGTTCCCAGCCGCTCCCAGTCCAGCGGTCGTGGGAGATGAGGTGTTGCCGGCCCAGCGTGAAGGAGCACTGCTCGGTTCCTGACCCGATTCGCTCCAGGCAGCTTCCCGTGGCAGGTTCCCCATCCAGGTCGGCAGAGGCACCTGCGAGAAGGTCCGGACCCCGGCGTTCGATGACCAGGACGGCACCGTCGTGGCCCTCATAGACACCTCCTCCGCGAGCCACCAGGTCCTGGCTCCCGATGTGGTAACCCGAGGTGTCGAGTCGGACCACGACCGGAGGCTGGGACCGGGCCAATGCCACCCCGGCCAGGGCTGCTCCCACCCCCACCGCCGTCGCCGCCAGCGGCCAGGCAAGCTCCCGGCGACGTGTTCGCCCGCGGCGGACAGCATGGGCACCAAAGGTGTCGCCAAGTGGGATCCGTTGCACCCTTCAGTGCTCCTGCAGGGCCCGGGCCACCACCGTCGCCAGCTCGAGATAGGCGTCCCGAAGACCGGCATCCACCTCGGTGATGGGTTGACCGCGAACGATGGCAAGCGTCGCCCGCTCGTTCTTGGGGATGTCGACCACCGCCACCACCCGGTGCCGGATCTGTCCCAGCATCGAGCGCACCCCGGGGTCCTCCCGCACCGCTCTGAGCGGCGAGCGTATGTAGGGCACGATTACCGGGATACCCCTGTAGCCAAGGCTGGCATCGCCCCGCACCATCGGTGCCTGCAGGTAGTCCAGCACCCCCTGGAGCCGGGTGGGATCGTCGGTCGTGGGCAGGAGAAGGAGATCGGAGCAGGCGATCCAGCCGGCGCAGACCGAGGCCTCGGCCGAGGTGAAAGCGGGAATGCGGTTGGGTAGGTCGACGATCGAGATCATGTGAAGCTGCCGCAGCTGGGCGGCGAAGCGCTCGATCTGGGCCGGGGAGTAGCCGTCACCCACGTCCCGTCGCTCCGGGTACACAGCCAGGGCCGGCGTCCGTCCCCAGGCCGGCACCGACCACTCCCGCCCAGCCTCGATGTCCGCCATGATCTCGCTCACCGTCCGCACCCGGGTGGTCAGGTTGAGTCGCCCCCACTGGTCCGGGTTGCCGATGTTCTGGTCGATCACGGCTGCGCACCAGCCGCTGTCCTGGACCGCTTCCCCGTAGATGATGCCGAGCGCTGCGGCCACCGCGGTCTTGCCCACCCCCCGGCCCGGGAGGCCACTCCCACCACCCGACCGGTGCGATTGGCCAGCGCCAGCCGAGCCAGCTCCCGAGTAGCAGCAGGGGGACGGGCGGAGAACAGGCTGGTCGCCCGCCCCAGCAGCGACCGAAGGTCCCTTCGCTCGGCTGGGGCAGGGAGGGCATCGGGCTCGGCCTCGGGCCGTGGTGGCCTTGGCATCGTCATCCGGAGCTGCTCGGCCCGCGGCACGTGCGGCGCCTGGATGCGGGGGCGGAATGGCGTGCCCTCGGCCGGCGGTACCGGCACGTCCGTGCCCGGCGGTCGGCCAAAGCACTCCGGGAAGCAGCGGATGGCGTGCTCGGTAACCTCGCGGGCAGACTTGGCCATCAGCGGCCTGACGTTGGCCACCCCGGCATAGAGGCCGAGGTCGTCCTCCCTGGCCACCCCTACCACCAGGTCGGCGTCCAGAGTCGGCGCCCACTCCTCCAGGCCAGTCTCGTGCAGGGCCAACAGCACTACCCGGCTGCCATCGGGCACGCTCGCCTCCCACCAGGCATCCAGCATCCTCGACACCTCACCGGAGGCGGCGATGAAGGTGAGCCCCGGCACCGGGGGCTTGACGCAGGCTGCAGCCTGAGGATCGATGCGGGCATTGAGGAGGGCAATGCAAGCGTCGGCCTCCGGGTCGGCGAAGAGCGGGACGAAGGTGCGCTCAGCGGCCAAGCTGGGCCTCGGCCTGGGCCAGCGACCCCCCGGACACGGTTGGAGCGGAGTCCTGAGCGCGGACGTGGTCGGCAACGCCGGCAGCCAGGATGACCAGCCCGGCCATCACCACGGCCACCGACCACGTTGCCCCGCGACGCGCACCGAGGGTGCCGGCGGCGGCCCGGATCGCGGCCGCCAGCGCGGCCGCCAGGGCGACCAGCAGGGCCAGCCAGAGCACGAGCTGGGCGGCCGCAACGCTGTCGGCCAAGGTTGGGGCGGTGCTGGCCCAGAACGCCGCTGCCGCACCCAGGTCGGGCGTTCCCATGACCGCGTAGGCGGCACCGAGCTGGACCGCCACCGCCGCCAGGGCCGCAAGCCGGGTCACTGGAAGGCTCCCACCAGGGCGGTTGCGGCTGGATAGAGGATGAGGCTGAGCAGCGGCAACACCATAAGCCCGATGGCAAGCGCCATCCGCGGCCGTGACTGCTCCGAGCGGACCGTCATCTCGGCCAGACGCTTCTTGCCTGTGGCCTCGGACAGGGCGGTGAGCACATCCCGGGCCATGAGCCCCTTCTCGCCGATCCTGCGCATGTTGGTGGCCAGCTCGCGGAACATCTCCAGGTCGTACTCCTGCCCGATCCGCTGGTAGATGGTGACCGTGCTCAGCAGCTGGTTGGGGCGAAGCGTGAGCATGAGCCCCATCTCGGCGCGGGTGGCCGCCCGGCGGTAGATCTCGCCGGTCAGCAGCTCGAACAGGACCTTGTCCTTGTGGCAGCGGGCCACGAACTCCAGCGCGGTGGCCGGGGTGAACTCGCCGGCAGAGGTCAGGATCGCCATCTCGGTCAGCGACTGGGCGATGGCCCGGTTGATCGCATCCTGCCGACGCCGCGCCTCGCGCTGGAGGGAGAGGTAGGAAAGGGGGACGAAGAGGGCCGCCGCCAACACGCAGACGGCAGGCGGCACCGGCAACACGTGCGCCTCCAGGCTGGCCACGAAGTCCAGCACCAAGAAGGCCAGCGAGACCACGAGCACGTAGATGATGACCCGGAGCAACCAGGCGTTCAGACTCTCGCGCCGATTGGCGATGGCCAGCAACCGGGGCACGCTGGTCTCGCGCAGCAGCCGACCCAGCGCCGGCACGTGGTCGGCCACGCGCTCGTCCAGCGGTCGGTCGTCGATCAGGTGGTGGTGCCGTCCGATCCGACGCCATGCCGCCACCGCCGGCGGCGTGAACAGCTGCAGCCGCCACAACAACAACGCCGTGCAGCCGCCGGCGAGCAGGAGCACCAAGGGATCGGCGAGCTCAGGCATAGCGTCTCCGCATCTGCTCCCGGACCGCCGCCACGTCCCAGGTCGTCCACTCTGAGCGCGGCGTCATCTGCTGCAACACCCACAGGATGGCCATCACCATCAGGCCGTCGAGGACCAGCAGGCCCTGACCGATCACGGTCTGGTAGGCGGCGCGGAGGCTCTCGACCCGCATCACGACCACGAAGGCGATCGACATGACCACGATCACCAGGAGCCCGTTCTGGCGTCCCCCGGCCAGGGCGGCGTGGTTGCGGGACTGCAGCTCCAGGTCCTGGTCGTACTGGGGGATGAGGACCCGCTGCGCCTGCTCGATGAAGGCCTCCGGGGTCTGGTCAATCGAGAGCAAGAGGTCGACGCAGACCCGGTCCAGCATCGGCGACATCCCTCGCCTCGCCACCTCGACCAGCGCGTCGGTCACCGACTCGGCGTGGCGCAGTGGCTCCAGGGCATGGGCGAGCCGGGGATCGGGGTTCTGGGCCAGGTCCTTCAGCGCCTGGGTCAGCGTCTGCTGACCCTGGGAGAGGAGGTTGACCAGATTGATCATGAACGGGATGAGGGCCCGGTCCATGTCCAGCTTGCGCTGGGCGGCGCGCGCCCGCAGCCACCAGGGGACACCGAAGAAGCCAACCACGGCACAGCCCAGGATCACGACCGGGGTGCCGATGAACCAGCCCAGGGCCAGGCCAGCTCCGAACGCCGCCGCCCGCAGCAGCAACCAGGTGCGCAGGTCCCAGCCCAGGCCGGTGGCGATGTAGCGCTGCCGGTCGATCAAGGGCTGCAGCCGGCCCCAGCCACGGCCCTGCCGGGGACTGGGCCCGAACGCGACCAGGAAGATCACGATCAGGCCGAGCAGGAGGAGGAGCAGGACCTGGATGAAGAACAGGGTGGGGTTCACGTCCGGAGCCTCATACCGGGGGCACCTCGTGGAGGAAGGGGGCGAGGCGATAGGCCAGCTTGGGCGGCAGGTCGCCGAGCAGCGCCGTCGCCCGCACCAGCTGCCCCTCCGGGGTGGTCCCGTAGACCCAGCGGCGGTCCCCGACTTGGTCGCCCAGGGCCACGATCCCGGTGATCCGGCGCTGGCCCCGCGACTCCCGCATGTGGACGGCAAGGTCGAAGGCCTGGTAGACGCGGCGCAGCGCCATCTGCTCGCCGTTCGAGCTGCCCAGGAAGTCGGGCGACATCATGACGTATTCGGCGGCGCGACGAATTGCCTCCTCGGCGTCATCGGCATGGAGGGTCACCATCGAGCCCTCATGGCCGGTGGAGGCAGCGAGGCAGACGTCGGCCATGGAGGCATCGCGGGCCTCGCCCAGGATGATGCGCTCCGGCCGCAGCCGCAACGCCAGCTTGACCAGGTCCCGCATCGAGATCCCGGCCTCGCCCTTGAGGACCGACTCGACCGTATTGACGCTCTGCACGTAGGGATGCCAGGGCCAGCCATCGCCGCGGTCGTTCTCCAAGTGGAGTTCGGCCGAGTCCTCCAGCACGACCAGCTGCTCGTCCCACGGCACCGCACCGCACAGCACCCGCAGGAGGGTGGTCTTGCCGCTGCCGGTCCCGCCCGCGATCATCACGTTCGCCTTGGCCTGGACGCAGGCGAGGAGGAACTCGGCCACGCCTCGCGGCATCACCCCCTGGGCAACGTAATCGTCGAGCGTGCGCACCCGGGCCGCACCCTGGATGCGGATGGTGGCGATCAGGTTGGTGGGGCCTGAGATGGCCGGAGGCTGGAGGAGCGCCACCCGCATCAGCCCGCCGACATTGACCTCAGCGGTTGGCCGGCCCTGGCTGAGCAGGCGCTGGCCGGTCACCCCGGGAAGCGCAATCACCTTCTCCTTGAAGAAGTCCAACCACTCCTCGTCGCTGTGGAACGGGTTGCCGTCCACCGCCAGCTCCACCTTGACCCCGCCCCCCTGGACCACCCACTTGTCCCACCGGTAGACGTGGATCTCCTCGATACCGTCCTCCAGGTAGAGCAGCCGTGAGAGAGGGAAAAGGCGAGAGGCGAGGACCATGGTCCCACGCACGACCCGATCCCGCACCGCCTGCACGCCGGCGATGTCGTCAGCGATCGCCTTGTGGAGCCCGAACTCTGCCGGCCGCTCCAGGGCCTGGGCGATCAGATCGTTGACGGTCGCCTGCAGCCCTTCCTCCTCCATCACGGAAGGGCTGACGTCGTGGAGCTGCCGATACCGGTCCAGGTGATCGGCCAGGATGCGGCAGGCCTCGAGCACGTCGGAGTCGATCGAGGGCCAGGGGCTGACCGGCAGGGTTCGGTAGCCGAGCTGGGGGGCGAGGTCCAGCCCGGCCGAAGACGGCAGCCGGAAGCCCTGGATTGCCTCCATCCTCGCCGTTCCCCAGCCGAGCACGGCTAGGACACCCGCTCCACGCCGGCCCGCACCTGGGCCAGCACAGGCTCGGCGCGCTCGACCACCTCCAGATCCCGGGCCAGACCCAGCTCCAGAGGACGGCCGCCGTCATGGGCGGTCATGGCCCGGGACGGATCCCAGGGGATGACGCCCGCCACCGCCACCTCGGGCAGCCGTAGCTGGAGGGTCTGCTGGAAGTCGCGACGGAGCGCGCCGCGCCGGGTCTCCACCAGCAGCAGCTCGGTCTTGGGCGGAGCCGCCGCCCGCAGCACCTGGATTGAGCGGGCGAGCAGGGGCGGATCGTCCCGGACCACGCAGAAGACCCGGTGACCGACGGTGGCGATCGCCGCCGCCGCCTGGCGGAGGGAGCGCAACTCGGGATGGGCGATGGCCCCGAAATCGCAAACCACGAACTCCACGCCGGGCACGACCAGAGCGTGGCCTTCCCGGAGCTGGGCCGCCAGCCGTGCCACTGCGCTGCCACAGACTGCGATCAGGCCGGGCACCAGACCCAGACGCGGGATCCTCGTCGCCACCGCCTCCCTGAGCAGGTCGTGGGCAGTGATGGCTCGCGATCCGATCAGGTTGTTCATGCCCCGGCCGGCAGGATCGAGCTGGAGCTGGTCCACCGCCGTCCCCGTCCCCGACATGTCCGCGTCGACGAACAGTACGCTGTGCTGCCGGGCCAGCTCGGCCGCCATCGAGAGCGCGGTCGTGGTCACCCCTTGCCCGTCCTTGGTGCCATAGAAGGCGATCACGTAGCTCACGCGCCGGACCTCCGCCTCGGGGTCGGGGTGGGGGAAGACGGCGCCATGCTCGGAGTGGGGACCACCTCCTCAGGCGGCAGCTCGCCTCCAGGCACCGTTCCGCCGCGAAGCTGGGCCAGGGCCTCGGTCATGCTCTGAGAGCTATCCTTTGGGACTCCCACCCCAGAGCTGAGGGCGGCGAACAGGGCCACCTGGCTGGCCTCCAGCGTGACCCAGGCCGGCTCGTCCGGCGCCGGCACCCAAACGAAGGCGCTGTCGCCGTCGACGTGATCCACGATCAGCCTGCGCCCCACCATCTGGGTGCGGCCGTCGACCAGCGCATACACGTCGATGCTGTCGCCCTGGCCCAGGGGCGGAGGCGCCTTCAGGGTCAACGTGACCAGGGCCAAATCCTGCTGGAGCAGGTCGCTGTTGAACAGGACGGTCCCGGCCGACATGTCGTGGGCGGCGCGACGGTGCTCGGCGGGGAGGTCGCCGCGAACCAGATCCCAGCTTCCATCGGCGGCCGGGACTCGGACCTCGGTGACGTTGGCGGTGGTCAGCTCCTGCCCGGCGGCGACGGGCTGAGTGACCTCCCAGGCCGGCTGGGTGGCACGAGCGGAGGTCAGGATCTCCAGGTAAATGGCACCTGCCACCAGACAGAACACGAGCACCCCGACGAAGGCCACCAAGACGCTGCGGGACCCGCTCATTGGGGAGTCTGGCCTCCGAACACCGCCTCCGCGGTCCGGCTCACGGTAACCGTGACCGAGGGAGCGAAGAGGGGGATGGGCAGGCTGACGGGGTCGGTGACGGTAGCGGTTACCTGTTCGTACGGCGGCGGCACCTGGCAGCTGGCCACGGCCCCCGGCAGCTGTTGTCGGACCGCCTGCTGGCACTGCTCCTGGGCAGCAGTGGGATCGAGCCGGAAGATCGCTCCCGAGGGGTTGTAGAGCGCGGCCAGGTCGACCTGGCTGGCCCCGGTCTGGGCGGCGATCAGGGCGGTCAGGCTGGCCCGCTCGTAGCGGCCCATCAGCACCTCCGCGTCCCCGATCAGCGCCACCAGGCCGACGAAGACGAACAGCATCGTGATGGTGAAGACGACCAGGGTCTGCCCGGACTGCCTCATGCGCCGCGGTGCTCCGGGATCACGGCGGTGGCGGTGGCCGACAGGCGCGGGTTGGTCGGGACGACGATAGCGAACAGGGTTCGATCGAAGCGCAGCTCGGCGCTGGCGACACAGGTGACCTGGGCGCCGGCCCCGAACCCGTTGGGATCGCTCGTGCAGTCGATACCGGTGCCCCCGACCTGGAGCTCAGGGAAGTTGGCCACGGTGTCGTCGAAGGTCCAGGTGGCGTAGTCGCGGGCGGTGGCCGCCTGGCCGGCGGGAGCGGCCGCGGCCGAGGCGGCGGCCAGGTAGACGGCGGTGTTGAGGTCGACCAGGGCCTCCGCCACTACTCCCACCGCCAGAAAACCCAGGAACAGCACGAGCATGACCGGCAGGGTGACCGCCGTCTCGATCAGAGCCTGGCCGAGGTCCTCCCTCACGCCTGGTAGCTCACCTCATGGGTCTCGACGGTGACGTCAATCGACCAGGGCAGCAGGCCGGCCAAGAAGGGGACGACATATGCCGGATGGCCGCGTACGGTCTCCGCTACCATCCCGGTCTGGCCAGCGCCCGCCGGAGGCAGCCAGACGCAGACCTCCAGCGTGTCCTGGGGAATGTTCTGGAGAGGCGCGCAGGGCTGGCCCTGGGGCTGGGTCGCCCAGTTCTCCGGCACCGTCACCCGGGTTCCCCACAGCACCGGCTGCAACACCGCCTCGGTAGGGCCAACCGCCCCAGCCAAATCGGGCCGGCCGGGGCTCAGCGGGGTGCCGCCGGCGGCCACCTGCACGCCGGTCGCCGCCGCCGTTTCCGCCATCGCCCGCTGCACCGAGTGGAAGGCCGCGGAGACGGCCCCGAAGAGCGCAAGCAGAAAAGCCATGACGACCGCAGCGAACTCGACCGTCGACTGCCCCCGGCGGGTCGCGGCCGCCGCCTGCGTCCATCTGGCAGCACCACCTATCGGCATGGACGAATTGATTGGGGGACCTGCACAGGGCCACCCTGGACTCTCGGCCTTCCCCTTCGGAGGGTTCTAACGCAAGAACCCCCGCCGGCGGCACGCTCGCTGACGCACCGCCGGCGGCGGCATCGGCCCTACCCGGAGGTGGTAGAAGGCGGCGGCGCGGCCGCCCGCTCCAGCTGGGCCGCTCGCTCCCGCATCCGACGCAGATCCCGCAGCGGCATGTAGGAGCGGACCGGCGGCACGCGCTCGAAGTTGTAGGGGGGCGGCGGCGAGCTCGTCGCCCACTCCAGGGTATTGCCCTGCCAGGGGTCGTCCCCGGCAGGCTCACCGTTGCGCCAGCTGTAGATCAGGTTGTAGATGAAGATCAGCACCGAGATCGCGACCAGGAAGGAAGCGATCGTGATCACCAGATTGGTCGGGCCCCAATCCTGCTCGCCGAAGCCACCAGGGTAGGTGTAGATGCGTCGCGGCATCCCCTCCAGGCCCAGGGTGTGCATGACCAGGAAGGTGGCGTTGAAGCCGACGAACACGGTCCAGAAGTGCCACTCACCCAACGTCTTGTTGAGCTTACGTCCGGTGATCTTGGGGAACCAGTAGTAGATCCCAGCGAAGATCGTCATCACGCTGCCGCCGAAGAGAACGTAGTGCAGATGTGCCACGACGAAGTACGACTGGTGGAGCTGGGTGTCCACCGGCACCGAAGCCAGATAGACGCCGGTGATGCCACCCAGCAGGAAGGTGGCCATGAAGCCGAATGCGAACTTCATGGGTAGGTCGAAGGTGATCGACCCCTTCCAGCAGGTGGCGATCCAGTTGAAGAACTTGATCCCGGTCGGGACCGCGATCAGCATCGTCATGGCCATGAAGAAGGTCTCGAGGTAGATGTTCAGGCCGACGGTGAACATGTGGTGAGCCCACACCCCCATCGAGAGGAAGACGATCCCGAACAGCGCCGCCACCATGGTCGAGTACCCAAAGATCGGCTTGCGCGCGAAGACAGGGACGATCTCCGAGATCATGCCGAAGCCGGGCAAGATCATGATGTAGACCTCGGGGTGGCCGAAGAACCAGAACAGATGCTGGTACAGCACCGGCCGACCCACGGTGGTGAAGAAGTTGGTGCCGAACTGGCGGTCGAACTCCAGCAGGATGAGGTCGGCGGCCAGCGGCGCGCCCACGATCAGGAGCAGGATCGAGGTCGAGATCTGGGCCCAGACAAACAGGGGCAGTCGGCGGAAGGTCATGCCCGGCGCCCGCAGCGCCACGATCGTGGTCAGGAAGTTGACCGAGGCCATGATCCCGCTGATCGCCCAGATGATCAGGCTCACCGCCCAGAAATCCACGCCCAGACCGGGATTGGCGACCTTCTCGGTCAGCGGCGGGTAGCCGGTCCAGCCGGCGTTGAGGGCGCCGCCGGTGAAGAACCCCATGTAGTAGACGACGATCGAGACCGGGATCAGCCAGAATCCGAGCAGGTTGACCCGCGGGAAGGCCATGTCCCGTGCGCCCACCATGATCGGCACGAAGTAGTTGGCGATACCGGTCATGAAGACCGTGACGAAGAAGAAGATCATGGTGGTGCCGTGCGCGGACAGCATCTGGTTGTAGAGCTCGGCGCTGACCACGTGCTCGTTGGGCTGGGCCAGCTGGATGCGCATGACCAGGGCGAAGATGCCCCCGATCAGGAAGGCGATCATGCCCGTGGTCATGTACATGATCCCGATCAGCTTGTGGTCGGTCGTGGTCAGCCATAGAGCGATCGGCTTAAAGAAGGTGTCGTCGTAGCTCTTGGGCTTGGGTGGGGCTAGGGTCAACGCCATGCGAACCGATCTCCCTCAGAAGCTCGCCGCCGTCGCGGCAGCGACGGCCGAACGGCTCTCGACGGGGCGGGATGCCGGCGAGACGCTCGCCGTCTTCGCCTTGGCCTCCTGCTCCGCCACCCACTTCCTGAACTGAGCCGGGCTCACCGCCTCGACCCGGATCTGCATGGAGGAGTGGCCCGAGCCACAGAGCTCGGCGCACTCCCCGCGCCAGACCCCCGGCTTCGAGATCTTGAACCAGGTGTAGTTGTAGTAGCCGGGGACGGCATCGGTCTTCCCGGTGATGTCGGGCACCCACCAGCTGTGGATCACATCCTTGGAGGTGATCTGGAGCCGGACCAGCGTTCCGGTGGGGACCACCAGCGGGTTCTGGACCGCGTTCAGGCCCTCCGTCTGGACGCTGAACCCCTGGGGATAGTCGTACTCCCAGCCGTACTGGTGGGCGTAGACGACGAGGGCCAGGCCGGTGGCCGCATTGGAGGGCCGGACGAAGTCCTGCTGCAGCACCCGGAACGAGAGCACCCCGATGAAGACCAGGATGAGAAAGGGCAGCACCGTCCAGGTGATCTCAAGCGGTCGGTTGCCGTGGAACTGCGGCGGGACGTAGCCGGGCGGCTGGGCCGAGCGTCGGAACCGGAACACGCAGATGAGGAGCAGCGCCTCGACCAGTACGAAGACCACGATCGCCGGGATCGAGATGATCAGGTAGAGGTTGTAGATGGCGTTGCCGTTGGGCGACACCCCCGACGGTGGGGTGATACTGATCGCTAGGGCCTGTCCGGCCCCGAGCGTCAGCCCGATCCCGACCAGCGGCGCGGCCAGGAAGAACTGCCACCAGCGGCGGATCACGAGGCCCAGTATAGGTTCCGCCCCGATCCGGGGTCGGTGGGCCACCGCCCCAGCCCGGTTCCCGGCCCGAGCTAGAATCGCCCTCGTGGCCCGAGCAACCAAACCGGCATTCGTGGACGTCGGCAACTCGGCCCTGGCCGTGGAGTGCCCCAACTGCGGGCTCCTCACCCCCCGCTTCCTGCAATACTGCCGGAACTGCGCCTTTGCCCTCTGGCCGAGCGGGCCCGTCGCCTCGGCCGCCTTCCAACGCTGGCGCGACGCCGACCCTGCCCGCCGCTACGCCCGCCGGTACGACATGGAGCTGCCCCGGCGGCTGGAGCCGGAAGTAATCGACTACGAGGAGCGCGCCCACCGCCTCGGCATCCATATCTTCCCGTCCAGCAACTTCCCGATCGTCATTTGCCTGGGCTTCTTCTTCATGGCCCTGGGGGCAGTGCCGCTGGCCACACCGGCCAGGATCGCACTGCTGGCGATCGGCCTGGCCATCTTCCTGATCGGGGTGGGCGGCTGGGTGGTGTTCGAGGACACGCACATGTACGAGGAAGTGGTGAGCGAGGACGAGGCGTCCGAGGAGAGCGGAGACTAGTGGCAGTCGTCGAGGCACCCGTCCGACCCCATCGCCGTCCCCAGCAGGTGTTCAGCACCGCGATGATGGGGATGTACATCTTTCTCGCTTCCGAAGTCATGTTCTTCGGAAGCATGTTCGCAATGTACTTCTATCTCTTCGGGTCGCATCCCTTCGGCTGGCCACCACCGGTGAAGAACGAGATTCCGGTCAACTGGTGGCCGCTGGCCTTCGCCAACACCGTGATCCTGCTCTCCAGCGGCGTGACCTGCCATTTCGCACTGGACTCGATCGCGCACGACAACCGACGCGGCTTCTTCGTGCTCTTGATCACCACCCTGTGTCTCGGCATCGCCTTCGAAGCCGGACAGGTCTACGAGTTTACCCACGCCCACATCACCTTCGGCGGCACCGACCCCTTCGGCAGTGCCTTCTTCACCATGACCGGGTTCCATGGCGGCCACGTCGCCGGCGGTCTCATCTTCTTACTGGTGATGCTGGGGCGAGGACTGAAGGGGCACTTCAACAGCCGCCACCACGTCGGCTTCGCTGCGGCCACCCTCTACTGGCACTTCGTCGACGTGGTCTGGGTCTTCCTGTTCCTCATCCTCTATCTGGCGGTGACCGCCTTCCCCGGCAGCAAGTAGTGGCAGCCCGGCCGCACACCGGGCACGGCGGCCCGGGCGCCTGGGCTTGCCTCAGAACTGGTCGCTGGTGTCCTCCGAGTTCTCCAGCTGACGATTGCGCCGGTCGCCCCGGAGCACCCACCAGCCGAGACCCGTCACGCCGCCCACGGCGACCAGGAAGGCCAGACCCAGGAAGGGTCCGGCGGTGACCCACTCGCCGTACTGAACCAGGTACTGCACGCCAGTCATTATCGGGATTCCGCGGCCTGAGGTTCGGTGCCCCGGGGCGGACCGCTCCCGTACCTTTACCTCCGCATGTCCCTGGACCTGGTCGACCTGATCCTGATCGTGGCCGCCCTGATCGGACTGGTGAACGGGTACCGGCGAGGGTTCTGGCTCTCTCTGCTCCAGTACCTGGGCATGGTGGTCGGGGTGGTTGTCGGTGCCGCCCTGGCACCTCCGATCCTGAACGGCCTCCAGATCCAGGGCGCCGTACGCCCGCTGGCGGCTGCCCTCGTCTTGATCGTTGCCGGCAGCCTGGGATCGACCTTCGGCTACTGGCTGGGCGAGCCGGTCGGGAGGGCGATCCGGCGGCGTGGCTTCACCCGTCCCCTGGACCAGGTGGGGGGCGCGGCGGTCTCGGCGGCGGCGGTGCTATCGGTCGGCTGGTTCCTGGGCCTCACCTTTGCCGAGGGGCCGATCGCCGGCCTGGCCACCCTGATCCAGGGTTCGGCCATCCTCCGCGCCATCGACGGCGTGTTCCCGCGGCCACCGGCCTTCATGGCTGGGGTGGAGCAGATCCTGTCCCGAGGGTGGACGCCTTTCGAGACCTTCGCCGGGCTGCCGCCCCAGCTCCAGCCGCCGCTCCAGCCCCCAGCGTCCGCCGACACCGCCGGGATTCTGGCGGCCAGCCGCGAGGTCTACCGAGTGGAAGGGCGTGGATGCGGGGGGCTGGTGAGCGGCAGCGCCTATCCGGTGGCCCCCGGCTACCTGGTCACCAACGCGCACGTCGTCTCCGGGACCTCGGACACCTCGGTCTCGCAGGGCGACTCCCACTTTGGGGTCAGTGCTAGCGTGGTGCTCTTCGATCCCGAGCGCGACGTGGCCGTGCTCTACGCGCCCGGGATCCGGAGCCCCGCCTTGCCCACCGCCGGCGCCGACCGTGGCACGGAGGGAGCGGTGATCGGCTATCCCGGCGGTGGCCCCGAGCAGGTCCAGCCGGCCGTGGTTGAGCAGTCGGTCGATGCCTACGGCCGCGACATCTACAACAGCCAGCTGGTGAACCGACAGATCTGGGTGCTGGCTGGGGTGGTCCGCCCTGGCAACTCCGGCGGCCCGCTGGTCAACCTCCAGGGCCAGGTCCTGGGCATCGTCTTCGCCGCCTCCAGCACCGATCCGGACCAGGCGTACGCGCTGACCGACGCCGAGATCCAGAGCGACATCGCTCAGGGGATCGGCCACACCGGGGCGATCGACACCGCCAGCTATCCCTGCGCCGTCTGAGCCGGGACCGCGAGTCCGGCGGTCAGCGGAGGCGACGAAGCCACGCGATTTGCCTTGGCGAGGTGGCTGCGACGTGGCTTGCCACAAACGATTGCGGAGGACGCGCAATGGGGATGTGCAGTACGAATCAGTACGGCATCAACGTGGCCATGCCTTGGTGGAAAACCCAAGGGATCGAGCCCCATCACCGGCAGTTTTCGCCGAGGGGCTTGCATTCCGCGAGGGCATCGTGCAAAATATGGTTGTCCGCTCTGGAGGGGCGGCGAGGCCCGGGAATCCTGGCTCGAGAAAGGACAGGAGGGGCTTGGGGGAACCCAAGGATGTGGGTTCCCGGGCCACACAATCTAGACCTCACCCCCGCAGCCATGCTCGGTGGAGGTGCGAGGAGGGGAAACCCTCCTCGCACGCCCCGAGCGGCCTCCCGCCACCTCTCAAGCTTTTGTTTCCCTTTCCTGGACAGCGCTGTTAGGATCGCCCCCGTGATCTCCCCTGAACTGCTCGAGATCCTGGCCTGCCCGAAGTGCAAGCAGAAGGTGGAGCTGACCGAGGATGGGAAGTTCCTGGTCTGTGCCGCCGACCGGCTTCGCTACCCCATCGTGGACGGGATCCCGGTGATGCTGGTCGACGAGGCGGAGAGCTTCTGAGGCTTTCCAGGCGATCCTCGCCCCGGCCCGGGGCGGGGACGCCGACGCCCCCATGCTCCTTCAGCACATCGAGAGTTTCGTGGCCATCGCCCGGCATGGCAGCGTCAGCCGGGCGGCCGAGACGCTGTACGTCACCCAGCCCACGCTGACCGCCCGCCTCCACGCGCTGGAGCGGGAGCTGGGCCAGCGACTATTCATCCGCGGCCGCCAGGGAATGAGGCTGACCGACGCTGGGCGCACCTTCTTGCCCTACGCTGAGCGCGCGCTGCGGGCGGTGGGCGAGGGCCGACGCGCGATCCTGGAAATGGAGCGAGCTGCTGCCGGTCAGCTGGCACTGGCCGCCGCCCCTGCGGTCAGCACCTACTTCCTGCCGGCGGTGCTGGAGCGATTCGTCGCCGCCCATCCCCGGGTCGAGGTCGCGGTCCGCACCGGACACTCTGAAGACGTCCTCCAGATGGTGCTTCGAGACGAGGTTCAGCTCGGCCTGGGCCGGGCACTCCAGCACCCGGAGGTGGTGCTTGAGCCGATCTACGAGGAGGAACTGGTTCTGGTGGTGGCGCGCGGGCACCCGTTCGCCCGCCGGGCATCGGTGTCCATGGCCGAGGTCGGCCAGGAGCAGCTGATCCTCTTCGACCGCACCTCCAGCTACTACGAGATCACCCAGGCGGCGTTTCTGGCCGCCGGGGTAACGGTCCGAGGGATGATGGAACTCGACAACATCGAGGCGGCCAAGAAGATGGTGGAGCGGGGACTGGGGGTGGCGCTTCTGCCTCGGTCCGCCATCTCCCGAGAACTTGCGGCCGGCGATCTCGGCCACGTCGAGCTCCGGGGGACAGCACCGATGCGGCGCCACATCGTCTCCATGCGTCGGCGCGACGCCGGAGCGCCCGTCGGCCCGGTGGCCGCCTTCCTGGAACTCCTGGCCACCCGCGACGGCTGACATCGATCCGCTCGATCGAGATATCGGAACATCCGATCCGCGCGAACTGGCCATTCATCCAGCTTTTTGATAGGTTGCCTCATATGAATAGGCAGCTTCAATGGCTTGAGGTGCTATCCACGGCCGAGGTCGCGGAGTGCGAGTGCCCGGACGACTGCCAGGTCGACCACGAGAACTCGTGAGGCCGGCCATGGAACTGGTCTCCACCCCGCTGCTGCCCGAGGGCTTCAAGGTACCGGCCTCGCGCTGGACCCCGGCGACCCAGATCCTGCGCCACCGCCTGGAGTCGCAACCGTACGTCTTCGCGCCCGGGGTCTTCGACCCCCACGGGGCGGAGTTGGTCATGTACCACGGCTTCGACGCCGTCTACCTCAGTGGGTACTCGGTAGCGATGGGACACCTGGGCACCACCGACATGGACCTGTACGCCAGCGTCGAGATCGCGGACGTCGCCCGTCGGGTTGTGAGCGCCCTGCGCAAGTTCCAGCTGACGATGGCGGTGGGCGACCCCGCCCAGGGGGTGCCGCCCCGGCACCTGGAGATCCCGCCGGTGGTAGCGGACATGGACGTCGGCTACGGCAACGTCTTCAACGTCCAGCGCACGACCGAGCTCTACGTCACCGCCGGCGTGGCCGGGGCTCACCTCGAAGATCAGGTGATGCCCAAGCGCTGCGGGCACATCGCCGGCAAGGCGCTGGTGCCGGCCTCGGAGTTCATCGCCAAGCTCCGGATGATGCGGGCGGTCGCGGACGATCTGGGTCGTCAGGACTTCGTGATCATCGCCCGTACCGACGCCGTCTCGGCCACCGAGGCCCCTGAATCCAAGCGAGGGCTGGATCTGGCGGTTGAGCGCGGTCTCCGTTACCTGGACAGCGGGATCCCGGACCTGCTCTGGTGCGAGTTCCCGACCGCCGAGCGGGGACCAACCGAGTGGTTCCACGAAGAGATCCGCAAGCGCTTCCCCGAGGCCCGCTTCGCCTTCAACTACTCGTCCTCTTTCAAGTGGTTCAACGAGCCCGACCCCCTGACCTGGGAAGAGCTGGCCGAGATGGGGGTGCGCTTCATCTTCATCACCCTGGCGGCGCAGCACGCCATGGCCAGGGGCATGAACCAGCTCCTCGAGGCCCTCCATCGCCACCGGCATGAGGGCTACATCGAGCTCCAGCGCCGGGAGTGGGAAGAAGGACAGCCGACCCGGAGCCACCACCAGTTCAGCGGCGTCCCCTACCACCACCTGATGGGCGAACAGCTCGGCTCCTCCCGCTTCGGCAGGCAGGTCGACCTCGGCCTGGAAGAGGCGAAGGTCGTCTGAAACTGGGGCCGGCGGTCGGCCCGGTCCGGTTTGGCCGCCGGCCCGACCGGGTAGATAGTTGGCGAGATCGATCGACATCCAAGCGAAGGAGGTGATGCGGTCGTGCTGACCCGCTGGACCCCGATGGAGCGGTGGCTCGGCCTGCCCAGCCTCTTCGAGTGGCCGTTTGGCGAGTGGTCGGCCTGGGGCGGCACCAGCGTGCAGCAAACCGATGACGGTTACCAGATCCAGCTCGCGCTTCCCGGCTTCAAGCCGGAGGAGGTGGAGGTGACCCTGGCCGAGGGCACGCTGCGGATCACCGCCAAGCACGAGGAGAAGTACGAGTCCAACGGCAGTCGCCAGCGGAGCGCCTTCACCAGCAGCCTGGACCGCCGGTTCACGCTGCCCGAGGGCGTCACGCCGGACGACGTGTCGGCCAGCCTGGAGGACGGGGTGCTGACCGTCCGGGTCAAGCACGCAGCCGGCCGGAACCAGGTCAGGATCCCGGTGACCGCGGGCCAGCCGCAGCTCGCCGGCAAGAGTGGCTGATCGCCCGGGGAGGGGTGGGTCACCCCTCCCCCATACTGCAGCTACCCGGAGTCATGAACCGCCAGCGAAAGCAGGCGGCTTGTCCTTAGAGCTCGAGTTTGACAGGAAATTCTTCCCCAGCGGTGACAGCCTTGGCCCCTTGAGCACAGGCTCGGCGCTCCCTATCCCACCGTCCGCACTGGCTTCCCGCAGTTGCAGGCCCGGGTGGGGCTGATTTCGAGGCTCAATCGGTTCGCTTTCGCTACGGCCTGGTGGACTGCTTGCCTCCTGGACGGACCGACCTGGGATCCCGTGCCGGCCGCCGAGACTCCTACTCCGGGGCTTTCGCCCGGCGAGTCGCCTCCTCCGGGCGCCCGGTATAACTGCGGCGCCCACTGGGCAATCTGCACCGGCAGGACTTTCACCTGCTGGAACCACGGCTCCTTGGGCCGCACGCTCAAGGACCAGCTTGGCCGCGGTCTGGGCCACCCGGTCTCGCACCCGTGGGATGAAAAGCGGGCGGCTCTCCCCCGGCGGCCCCGGCCTGGGGATGTGAACCCGGCGCATCGGCTGCGGCCGGTAGCGCCCGGTCTGCAACCGCCCGCGCAGTTCCGCCAGCATTTGCCCCACCCCGTACGCCTCCACTGCCTCCAGGGTCTCGCCATCGATGCCAGCGGCGCCCCGGTTGCGTCGCACCTGTTCCCAGGCGTCTCCCAACACGTCGATTCGAGCGACCCGGTCCAGCAGCACGGGAAACGTCCGCCTGCCGTTCTGCTTCGCTGCCACAGAGAGCGCTCACTGAAGTGCACGGACCTTCTCAGAGGGGGAGTTGGCCTTCGCCTTGCCCTCACCCGTTCCTTGCAACGTGCGCATCACCGAAGTGCGATCCCCTTCCCCCGCCCGAGTTCTGCTGTCTCGTGGGGTCATCGGTCCTATGACCCGCTCCGACTCCGTCTGCGCTGCCCTCGACTTTGGTGTGGCCTTGTACAAGGACAAGCTTCCGCGGCTATCGACCTCGCCCGCGGGCGCGGGAGGGTCTCCCCGCTCGCCTGACCGGCCTTCGCTGCATGCCGCCTCCCCTACGCCGGAGGGGTTCCGGGCTGCTTCAGCATCCCAGGCCCGGACTGCTGCCTTCGCCCAGTTGACCGGGGCTCGGCCCCCTCTTCCCCTCCACGGGTTGCGTTTTCGACGCGGCGGACTTCGCGCTCGTTACGGCCTGGAGCCTTGTTTCCACCTCCCTTCGGCTTCGCCTCTCGGCGGTTACCGGAGACTTCCCCACCGGGCTCCTCTGGCGGCTTGCCCGGGCCGGACTCTCACCGGCTGGTCGGTCAGCCCTTCCTGTGCTGGTACGTTCGCTCGCGAAAGGCGAATTCGGCGATCCAGTTCCAGGCTTTGGTTGAAGTGCACCATGGTCTGGAGCAGAGCGGCGTGTTGGTCGGCCGAAGGCCCGAGCTGAGCGCGAGCGTCAGCTTCATCTCTCGAAGTACATGGTCCATAGAGCAAACCCTCCGATTCCTCTGTCGCCTGAACGCGACAGCCCCCTCGGAGGTCTATGGTGAGGCGGCGCCACGTCAGCGCGGGGCCATGCGCAGGGCGCCGTCGAGTCGGATGGTCTCGCCGTTCAGCATCTGGTTCTCCACGATGTGCAGTGCCAGCTGGGCGTACTCGGCCGGCTTGCCCAGCCGCTGCGGGTGGGGGATGGAGGCCGCCAGCGAGGCCCGGAAGCGGTCGTCGAGGGTGCCCAGCAAGGGGGTGTCGAAGATGCCGGGCGCGATCGTGCAGACCCGGATCAGGTGGGAGGCGAGGTCCCTGGCGGTGCAGATGGTGAGGCCCACGATCCCGGCCTTGGACGCCGCGTAGGCGGCCTGGCCGACCTGTCCCTCGAAGGCGGCGACCGAGGCCGTGGCCACGATCACGCCTCGCTCACCGTCCACGGGCTCCAGCCCCGCCATCCGGGCGGCGGCCAGCCGGAGCACGTTGAAGGTCCCGATCAGGTTGACGTTGATGACGTGCCGGAAGTGGTCGAGCGGGAAGGGGCCGTCGCGGCCGACCACCCGGACCCCGCTCCCGATCCCGGCGCACAGCACCGCGATGCGGAGTTCGGGAACGGATGCCAGCGCCCGGCCCACGTCCGCCTCGCTGGTGACGTCGCCGGGGACGAAGCAGGCGGCCTCCCCCAGGGCAGACGCCACCTCGGCGCCCCTCGAGGAGGGGAGATCGAGGATGGCCACTCGTGCTCCTCGTGCGATCAAGGCCTCGGCCGTGGCCCGGCCCAGCCCGGAGGCGCCGCCGCTCACCAGTGCCTGCGCTCCTTGGATCTGCATACGGGCAACCAGCATAAGGGTCGGCGACGGTAGCATCGGTGCCCCGTGCGCTCGGCGTTCGGCCTCCTCATGCTGCTGCCCCTGGTAGCTGCCCTGGTCGCCTGTGACGGCAGCGGGACGCAGGCGCCGTCCTCTCCGGCCTGCCGGTTGCTGACCGCCGGTGATGTGAGCACGGCGCTGGCGGCGGCGGCTGTGGCCGCGCCGCCACCCACCCCACCCCGGAGCCCGTTCACCGGGCAACCGGCCGGGGCCTGCGCCTACCGAGCCCCAACCGCACCGGCTGGGGTGACGCTGTTCCTCTACCGGGGGCTCTCGTTGCAGCGGCTGGAGAGCCTAGCTGGATCCCGGCCTGTGAGCGGGATCGGAGCGCCGGCGGTGCTGCGGCCCTCGATGTTGTTCGGCGTCAAGCACGGAACCGGGTTCCAGATTGTCCTGGCCTGGAATGCCGATCCCGGGCGACAACAGCGGGCCCTGATGCTGCTCGGCGCCAGGGTGGCCAGGCGCCTCTGAGATCTGCGCACCCGCAGCGAATCCGGCCCGTCGCCGCCCCCACCCTCGACCGCGGTTCAGCGCAGCTGGACCCCGGCGTCGACCGGCAGGGCGACGCCGGTGACGTGTCTTGCCGACTCCGAGGCCAACCAGGCGACCGCCGCCGCCACCTCGTCCGGCTCTACCAGGTCCACTGGCAGCGGGGCGGTCAGCGCACGAGCGGCATCCGGGTGGGCGTCGAGCCACCCCCGCATGGCAGCGCTGGTGCCCATCGGGGTACGCACCCCCCCGGGCAGCACGCAGTTGACCCGGAGGCCGAACGGCGCCAACTCTAGGGCTAAGGTGCGCATCAGCCCGAGCAGACCGTGCTTGGCGGCAGCGTAGTGGGCGATGCCGGGATAGCCGCGGAGCGAGGCCGCGGATCCCACCAGCACCACGCTCCCGCGCCTCCGCGAGACCATGGCCGGGAGCGTGGCGCGGCAGGTCACCCAGGCGCCCCTCAGGTCGGCCCGGATCACTTCGTCCCACTCGGCCTCTTCCAGCTCCCAGGACCGCCCGAAGCTGATCACCCCGGCATTCGCGACCACCACCTCCACCGGCCCCAGCTCGGCCTCCGCCCGGGCCGCCAGCGCCCGCATCGCGGCCAGGTCGGCGGCATCGGCCAGCCCGACCAGGCAGCGGCGGCCGAGTTCTCGCACCAGCCGGCCGGTCTCCTCCAGGTCCTCTGGCGAGGCTAGCGGATAGGGAATCGTGGGCAGGTCGTGGCCGAGATCGCAGGCGGCGACGTCCAGCCCCAGCCCGGCCAGGGCGACGGCCTGGGCCCGGCCCTGGCCCCGACCCGCACCGGTCACCAGCGCCACGCCCACGCCCGGACCTTAACCCAGGTGGGCGCCACGTAGACTGGCGCCATGAGCGAGGAGCAGACCCCCGAGGCGACCGTGGTGGTGTCAGACCAGGACCCGGACTACGGAGCCGACCTCAGCGACGAGGAGCTGGCCAAGCTGCTGGTCCGCGAGGTCACCATCGACGGCATGTGCGGCGTCTACTGAGCCTTCGTTCGCTTGCGTCCCAGCGACCGAATCCGACTCGACCCCGGGATCGCGCTCCGACCGGAGCGGTTCGGGGCTCTTGCTTACAGCTACCGCGACCGGCAGCTCCTCTTCATCGACCGGAGCCTGCTGCCGTTCGTCGGGTCCGATGGGGAGCGGCCGGTGGGTGAGATCGCCAACGAGCTGGTGGGGCGCGGCCTGCTGGAGGCGGAGTCGGTACCGAGGCTGATGGCGGTCCTGGAGGGCCTGCGCAGGAAGGGGGTGGTGCATGTCGTCGTATGAGCAGCTGCGACAGGGGCTCTCAGCCCCGATCTGCCTGACCTGGGAAGTCACCTACGCCTGCAATCTGGCCTGCGTCCATTGCCTGAGCTCGTCCGGCCGGCGGGCGCCAGACGAGCTGACCACGGCCGAGGCCCGCTCGTTGATTGACGAGTGGGCCGCGATGCAGGTCTTCTACATCAACGTGGGCGGCGGCGAGCCGCTCACCCGGCCCGACTTCTTCCAGCTCATGGAGTACGCGATCGAGCGCCGGGTGGGCGTGAAGTTCAGCACCAACGGCACCCTCCTGGACCGCGCCGCCGCGCGCTGGGTGGCGAGCACCGACTATGTCGACGTTCAGGTCTCGCTCGACGGGGTCAGCGCAAAGGTCAACGATCCGATCCGGGGCCGTGGCTCCTTCCAGCGGGCCTGGCGGGCAATGGAGTTGCTGGCAGCCGAGGGCGTTCCCTTCAAGGTCAACCACGTCGTCACCCGCCACAGCCTGGCCGACCTCGACCGCCTCTACGAGCGGGTGACGGGGATGGGCGGGCAGCTCCGAGTTACCCGGCTCCGCCCCTCCGGACGCGGCCGCCTGGTGTGGGCCGCGCTTCGCTTGACCCAGGCCCAAAACCGCGAGCTCTACCACTGGCTGCGCGCCCACCCGGACGTGCTCACCGGCGACTCCTTCTTCCACCTCTCGGCCCTCGGCACCCCCCTGGACGGTCTCAACCTGTGCGGCGCCGGCCGGATCGTGTGCTGCGTCGACCCCCGCGGCGACGTCTACGCCTGCCCCTTCGTGCTAGCGCCCGAATTCCGGGCCGGCAACGTGCGGGAGCAGTCCTTTGCCAGCATCTGGTCTCGCTCGCCGCTGTTCCTCCGCCTCCGGCGGACCGAGGTGGGAGGAAGCTGCTCCGGCTGCGAGGCATACGGCCGTTGTCACGGGGGCTGCATGGCGGTCAAGCACTTCACCGGCGCTCCTCTGGATGGACCCGACCCGGAGTGCGTCTTCGCACCCGACGGCAGGCCCGGCCCGGAGCAGCTGCCGATCAGCCCCCGGCCGATCCGGCCGGTCTTTGTGCGCTGACCCGCTTTCGCTGCCGGCTGGCGCCCGACGTCACCCTCGAACGCCGCGGGAACCGTGGATGGCTGCGGAGGGAGCGGCCGCTGGCCGTGGTCGAACTGCGGGATCCGGCCCTGCAGGTGCTGGAGCGAACCCGAGAGGGGGGAACGGTGCGGGCCGACGCTCCAACGCTGGGGGTGCTCCGCCACCTGGACGAGATAGGACTGGCCGAGCTCGTGCCCATCGTCGAGGAATGGCCGAGCGTGAGCGTCGTGGTCCCGGTCCGCGACCGGCCGCGCGCCCTGGCCCGCGCCGTCGCCTCTCTGCGGGTCCAGGACTACCCCCCCGAGCGGCTGGAGGTGATCGTGGTCGATGACGGCTCTTCTGTCGCAGTAGGAGGGCCGGAGGGCGCCCGGGTGGTGCACCTCAGGCCTTCCCGCGGGCCGGCCGGGGCCCGCAACGCCGGCGCGCGCGTCGCCCGGGGCCAGCTTCTGGCGTTCATGGAC